>NZ_HF988834.1:4227-12619 GCF_000435035.1 Porphyromonas sp. CAG:1061
CATAAAGTCTTTGAGGCATCGCCAAAGTGCTTTCGAGATACTCCCCCTCGTAAGGTGGAGCCATCGCTGATGTTATCGCCAGGTCTGTGGGTGCTTAAGGAGGACTTTACCAGTTCGGGTCGTGGCATTGAGATGCTGGATAGTAGCAACGTGGATATCGCTGTAGTGTTGCAGACAAAGTGGGTTCAGACCCCAAGCAGATCACTATTTATTGAGCCCTATTATGATATTGCCTATGAATTGGGCTTTGAATACCAGCGGAAGAATGGAGGGGTAGCATATTTAGGTTATCATCGAGCCATCACCCACAAAGCACAGTACATAGGGAGCTATCTAGGTGAAGCGTCATTGGGAGTAGATATTGATGCCTACGCAGAATGGGTACGCCAATCCTTGCAAGAAATGGAGCTCTACGATTATGAAGGAATTATCGGGGTGGATACAGCCCTTTATCATTGGGAGGATGGCTCACTGCATTTTGTCCCCTGCTTGGAAGTTAATATTCGCCCTACAATGGGCTTTGTAGCTCTATCTCTAGCCCAAAGGGATCTCGGTAATAGGGGTGGACGCTTTGTGATCGCGAGGCGTGATGATCCTATTATTCGGAGGTTGACTGATTCTAAACCGCTCTACCTCTATGACGATTCCACATTGGTAGAAGGTGTTTATTTGCTTACTCCTATCCTTGATAATACCTACTTTGTAGCTATCTTGGAGGTAGGACTGAAGCATTAAAAACTCCTTGCAACATTCTTTTTATGGGCATATTTATACCAAAGAAGAGTATATATTCGGTTGTTTGTTTTGCAAACTACCGAATTCTTTGTATCTTGCAAGCGAAAAGGAAATGTATTCACTATTAGATGAAGTATAAGATGCAAGAGTCGTTGGAAAAAACTAAGTCGCAGATGCGCAAGGGGGTAATGGAGTATGCCATTCTCTTGATATTACGTCATCGGGAGGCCTATAGCGTAGATCTCATCAATATCCTTAAGGAGAATGACCTGATCGTAGTGGAGGGGACTATCTACCCTCTACTCACTAGGCTCCGTAAGGAGGGACTGATCAAGTATACGTGGGTGGAAAGCTCGCAAGGGCCTCCTCGCAAGTATTACGTCATCACGGATGCCGGTAGGGCCTACCTAGATGAATTACGAAAGCTATGGGTGTCGATGAGAGATTCTGTAGACCTGCTAGATAACGAGACACCCTCTTGGGGTACTGGCACCTCACGAACTGGTTTGGAGTTTGCCGAAGGGGAGTATGTTATCTCCACCCGTGATGATGACCGCTTTATTCAAAAAGAGGATGAAGAGGCTGTGAATGATCAAGAAGAGAAGTAACACCACACACACATTACCAATATGAAAAAGACAATAAGCGTCAATCTAGCCAACCGCAATTTCTATGTAGAGGAGGATGCCTACTATGTGCTAGACCAGTATATCAAGGGGATCCGCGAATATTATCTTGCCGATGACCCAGAAGGGGAGATCGTTGGGGATTTTGAGATGAGGCTCGGGGAGTTATTTGCCGAAAAAATGAGACTGGGGCACGAAGTAGTGACCCTCGACCTAGCGAAAGAGGTGATTTCTCAGCTGGGGCGAATTGAGGATTTAGAGGCTCCGGAAGGAGGAGAAGAAGAGCCATCAGTGCAATCACCTTCGGGAGAGTCTTCACAGCCAGAGACTTCTGAAGCTTCGGCGAAAAAGGAGGAGACCTTTGCTGAGAAGCTCAATAAGAAGCTCTACCGCGACCCCAAGCATAAGTGGTTGGGCGGTATCATCGCAGGACTATCTGTGCACCTTGGTGTGGATGTGGCACTTCTCAGACTAGTGGCTGTTCTACTCCTCTTTACACCACTCAATTGGATCTTTGTGGTGCTCTATATTGTGGGGTGGATGGTGCTCCCTGAAGCCACTGAGGCAACCGACCGACTGCGTATGGAGGGTAAGCCACTCACTAGCCAAAACCTTTGGCAGACGATTTCAAGTGAAACACCAGGCGTCCAAACGGATGAAACTTCTGTGGAGCCAGAGACGGAAGTAAAGGAGAAGCGTCGGAATAATATCCTTTGGTGGATAGTGGCCTTCTTCCTAGTCCTATTTATTGTGGGAGCTTTGATTTGGGGGATTGTGGCTATAGGTGAGGGCACATTTTTCCCTGGTCTTCCCTTTGGTGACAGTAGTTCCACCGTATGGGTGGTAGGGCTGTCCATTTTACTTGCTATTTTTGGGTTGCTTTTAGCTTTGATGATTCTAGCTGGCATCATCACTCTAGTCTATATCTGGCCATTCAGTATCATCATGCGCTCCAAGTCGCTAAATACAGCCACTAAGATAGTGATTATAGCACTTTGGATTATCCTCACTACATTCTGGATTTGGTTATAGTTTTGTAAGTTCTCAATAAGAAAGGCGGGCTACATGAGTGATCATATAGCCCGCCTTCATTATATATACGTTGCGATTACTTCTTCAAGTAGCGATCCATCCAATCAAACCAAGTACGGTAGAATAGAATGCCATTTTGTGGCTGAAGGATCCAGTGGCTCTCATCGGGGTAGTAAAGGATGCGAGCTGGGATGCCTCTCAGCTTAGCAGCATCAAACGCCATAAACCCTTGTGAAGAGAGGATACGGTAGTCCCTATCACCGTGAGTAACGAGGATTGGGGTATCCCACTTATCTACAAAGCGGTGTGGAGAATTGGCGTAGGTATGGCGAGTTGTGGCATTGTCTTCCCAGTAGGCACCACCCATATCCCAATCGGCAAAGAACTTCTCCTCCGTCTCAAGGTACTGAGCATCGAAGTTGAAGATACCAGCGTGGGCAGCTAAAGCCTTGAAACGACCCTCGTGGTGGCCCGCCATCCAGTAAGTGGTATAACCACCATAGCTAGCGCCCGTACATCCTAAGTGGTCGGCATCTACATAAGGCTCCTTTGCCACCTCATCAATAGCAGCTAGTAGATCCTTCATATTCTGTCCGCCCCAGTCGCCTGATATCTGCTCATTCCACTCCTTGCCAAAACCAGGCACACCACGGCGGTTAGGTGCCACCATAATATAGCCGTGAGAGGCAAAGGTGCGGAGATTCCAGCGATAGCTCCAGAATTGGCTCACCGTGCTCTGTGGCCCACCCTGACAATAAAGGATCGCAGGGTACTTCTTATTAGCATCAAAGTGAGGAGGAAGAACCACCCACGTGAGCATCTTCTTGCCATCGGTAGTTGTGATCCATCGCTTCTGTATCTCAATATTTGGAATGGTAGCAAGGAGAGCATCATTCTCAGTGCTCAGCTTCACCATCGTTGCCTTCGCTCTCCTACGCTTTGGTGCCTGGAAAGCATAAATATCGGTGGGGTGCTTCATCGATTGCAGGGTGTAGAGGAAGTCCTTGCTATTACCAGCAAAGCCCACAACATCGGCCATCTCGTAGTCAGTGATTTTAGTTGCCTTGAGACTCTTGATATCTATCTCAAATAGATTGCCTAGCCCTTGGTCATTGGAGAGGAAACGGAATCCCTTATCTCCCTCTAGCCACTCAAACTGATCTACCCAAAGCTCATAATCGCGGGTCACAAAGGTCTTCTCCTTGGTCCCAAGATTCATCATGAAAAGACGGTTGAGGTCTGCCTCATACCCATCCCGCTCCATGCTGGTCCAAGCAATATACTTACCGTCGGACGAGAACTTTGGTGTGTTATCGTAGCCCATCATTCCCTCAGTCAGGTTAGTGGTGGTGCCGGTAGTTAAGTCGAGCAGATAAATATCAGTATTGGTAGAGCGTGCATACGCCAACCCCTTCAGCTTCTTGCAACTATAGGCAATCGCCTTTGAATTGGGGTGCCAAGCCAGCTGATCAATACCTCCAAAAGGCTCTATTGGTAGCTCGTAGCTCTCCCCCTCAGGAAGTACATTCGTGAGCTTTTGAGAGATTGCAAGCCCTTCACCCACCTCTGCAATGTACGATTGTGGGTACTCAAGGGTCCAGTGATCCCAATGCTTGTACATTAGGTCGTCATATATCCGTCCTGTTGCCTTATCGAGGTCGGGATTCTCTTGCCGCATAATGCTAGGCGTTTCCACCATTCGGCTGATGATCACCTTAGAGCGATCAGGCGCAAAAAGGAAGCCAGTGACATCAAAGTCAAAGTCCGAAAGCGCCTTCTTCCCAGTGCCATCAATCTTGATGATACCCACCTGTGCGTGCGCCCCCTCCGTAGAGATATAGGCTAGGGTCTCATTGTCCAAGAAAATAGGCGAGTGCCCCTTGAGAGGAAGCACCTTTTTCTCTCCCCCTTTGCCCAAAGTCGATAGCACCATCTCAGTGGTACTGCTATTCTCCTTTACATTTGGAAGGGTTCGTGTGTAGACATAGCACTTGCCATCGGGCGAAAGCACCGGCGTTGATAGTCGCCACATTTGCATCAACACCTCGGGTGTAAATTCAGTGGGCTGTGTGCCACCTACGGGTGCTGCTGTGGAGTGAAGTATTGGCATACTACTCATGAGTAAAGCTGTAGAAACAGCGGTTAAAATGTTTTTTCTCATCGTATAAAAAATGATAAAAATAGAAATATTCCCATTTGAATGGCTAAATTACAAAATAAAAGTCTAACTTTGTGGGAAATGAGGGAAAAACTCCTATATTTGATAGGAAAAGGAATCATTCAAACCGACTTATATAGAATATGATGAAGAAAGTACAGTATGTAGCAATCGTAGCAATCGCCCTGCTCACAGCAGGTGCCATGACTTCTTGTAAACCAAAGCAGAGTGCCTATAAGGCTGTAATGGAGCGTGCACAGCAGAGAGAAATCGCTAAAGAGGCCGAGGAGACTCCTAAGGATGAGATCATCCCAGTGGTGACCGACAATGCCGATGTACGACCTGAAAAGGTGACTCCAGCAGTAGGAGAGGATGCCAGCGGACTTCGTAGGTACAGTGTGGTGATTGGTAGCTTCCTAAGCGTTACCAATGCCAATTCTCTTAAGGCTCGTATGGCTGATCAAGGGTACAACCCCATCCTAGCACAGAATGAGCAAGGTATGTATCGTGTGATCGTCACTAGCTTCGACGATAAGAGCGACGCTGTAAGAAGCCGTGAATCCATTAAGAGTATGTATGCCGATAAGGGACTATTCCAGGATGCTTGGATCTTGGAGCGTACCTATTAATCTGTGACTAGCTTTTATTTTTGAGATGTAATAAGTAGAGACGTAATGGATATTGTTACGTCTCTACTTATTTTTTTTCTATGCCAAAGAAAAGGAAGAATAACACCCACTGGAGGTTTGAAAACCCTCAAGCCAGCCCTCAGGAGAAACCCTATTATACCATAGGCGAGGTGGCGAGGCTCTTTAAGGTAGATGAAACGCAGCTGAGGTATTGGGAGCGACACACGCCCTTGGCACCTAAGCGGGCGGCATCGTCGGGTACTCGTCTCTATACTCAGGACGACCTGAAGCTGGTGGAGCGGATTCGCTACCTATTGATTGATAAAGGGCTCTCACTGCAGGCGGTTGCGGAGCAGCTGCAGAGTGGAGGTGCGGTAGATACCGACCTTCAGATCCGTGAGAAGCTATGGGAGGTGAGAGCAAAGGTGCTAGAGCTAAAGAGGGTGGTAGACCAACAATTGAATGATGCAAACAGCGGTGATGAATGATGCCAATTATGGCGATGGAATGTACCTAAAAGTGCTGGGCTGTGGCTCGGCACTCCCTAAGCCTGGACAGCAACACAGCTCACAGCTATTGCGTCTGCGGGAAAAGGTTTATATGATTGATTGCGGCGAGGGTACTCAGATGCAGTTGCTCCGCTTCGGTGGCTCGTGGGCCAATCTACACCGCATATTCATCACCCACCTACATGGCGATCACTGTCTAGGTTTGCCTGGATTGCTCAGCAGTATGTCTATGAGTGGTCTTGACCACCCTGTGCATATCTATGGGCCCGAAGGGATTGAGGCCTATGTCCGCTTTATCGTAGAGACCTTTTGTCGCGACGATGCCGAACGAATTATCCCCCACCAGATCCAGCATCGGCAGGTGCAAAAGGTCTATGAAGATCATTCGCTAGTGGTCACCTCCTTCCCCCTCAAGCATCGGGTGCCCTGCATCGGCTACCGTTTTGATGAAAAACCAAAGCCCCGGCACATTGATCGGGAGATGTGCGACTTCTACCAAATACCCATCGCCTACTTCGGGCTCCTCAAGCAGGGAGCCGACTTCCAGCGGGAAGATGGTACCGTGATACCCAATCACAAGGTGACCAAGGCTCCGCGAGCGCCTTATAGCTTTGCCTATTGTAGCGATACCGCCTATTTCCCTCCCATTGTGGAGAGCATCAAAGGGGTGGACCTGCTATACCACGAAGCGACGTTCGGTGCCAAGATGACCGAGCGAGCAGCCGAAACCCTCCATAGCACCACCACCGATGCGGCTAACATTGCCCAGCAGGCCGAGGTGGGGCACCTCCTTATCGGACATTACAGTGCTCGGTATTCTACCCCTGCTTTAGTACAAGAGTTGCTAAAAGATACGCAAGCTCTCTTCCCACGAACTTTGGCAGCTGAGGATGGGCTCACCCTCGACTTTCAGAAATTACGAACACTATAATCCATTGCCCCCTATGAAAATCCTACTTTGTGGCTCTGTCCATCAAAAGAGCGATCCAGAGACTTTCCGACAACTCATCAAGACGATCCTTGCGCTCCACCCTGAGCATTCTCTGCAGATCGAGCAGCGCCTCTACACCTATCTCCTTTCCGAAGGATTTTCACTTGGGGGTATCTCTATCTGCACTCCTAGAGGAGTGGTGGATACCGACCTGCTGATCAGTGTGGGCGGTGATGGTACCTTCCTACGCACTGCCAAGTTGATCGCCGGCACCAAGGCAGGCATTATCGGCATCAATTCAGGTCATCTCGGCTTCCTAGCAAGTCTACAGCCAGAGGAGTTTCCCCACTTCTGGAAGGAGCTAGAGGCGGGCACCGCCCTCTCTGAGGAGCGCGACCTGCTGGAGTGCTTCGTGACGGACCAAGAGGGAAGGGAGACCTTCCGCGCCCTCACACTCAACGAGGTGGCAGTGATGAAGCGTGATACCGCCAGTATGATTTCGGTCGCCACCTATATCAATGGCGAATTGATTGCCAATACCGATGGCGACGGCCAACTCATCTCCACCCCCACCGGCTCCACCGCCTACGCCCTCAGTGTCAATGGACCCGTCGTCCACCCCCATAGCCCAGTGATGCAGATATGCTCCATCGCCCCTCATACCCTCAATATGCGACCCATCGTGCTCCCCAATAGCGTCGAGATAGAGCTCCATATAGAGAGCCGAAGCGGTGCCTTCCTCCTCGCTATCGACGGCAAAAGCCACCCCGAGACCATCGGAGCCACGGTGCATATCCGTCGGTCGGAAAAGCGACTCAAGGTGCTCCACTCACAGCACTACTCCTTCTACCAAACCTTACGCCAAAAGCTCATGTGGGGTCAAGACCCTCGCCTCTAACCCTCGCGTCCCCCGATTGAAGAGGTTCCATAAACGCACCCGACAGGGTGCCATTCAGATAGCCCCCGCGTCGGAGGGGGCAGGAGCCCCCGAACGACCGGCGGGGAAAATAGTGCGATAATATCAATCGACCCTTGTGGTCGCACAACCTATAGCGGGGACAACCACCCCATCAGAAAATAGCGTCATCGGCACGGAAATAATCAATCAGCATCCATGGTGATTGGCTATCCTTTCTGCCAAATAGATACTCCTCAATCATCTCCGACCCTAGATACCCTTTGCAAAAGGCAGCTTCATTTGGGGCTAATTCCCGCCAAGCAGCAAAGAAGTAAGTGCTATCGGGAGGGGCAATCGCAATCTGTAGCTTCCCAAAGTCTGGAGTACTTGACCCCTCGCCAAGAGAAGTCCTAGCACGTTGAAACACGGCATCCTCTCTAAATCGGCCAATAAATTGAGATAGCGGTTCACTGCCTTGATTGAACGGCGCTTCGGCATCTTCAAAAATCATATTATTGGTATAATAATCCTTGTAAAGATCGTAGACTGGCACCTCATTATTTGCTTCGGCGATCAGCTCCTCCGCTTCGTCTACAGAGAGACTGGAAGAAAGCGAATCCACTGGCCGTACTACCCGCTCCGTAGCAGCCACAACCTCCTTGTCGTTGGCACCTCTATCTCCATACTTGGTATAGAGCCAAACCCCTCCCAAGGCAAGTAATGCCACACCCCCTGAAATCAAAAGTCCCCTATGCTTCCACATATTATTAATGTATCCAAAATCTGTAGCAAAGATACTGAAATTATCGTAATCCGTGAGTGTCATTCACAACACCTACAGGGGTTACGCATTAGAAAAGACTATTGTGCGAAT
>NZ_HF988835.1:0-2351 GCF_000435035.1 Porphyromonas sp. CAG:1061
GCTTCGGTTGGGATCTTGTAGCCGTGGCGTGCCAGCTTCTCTTTCATCTCCGTGATCCAAGGGTCATTCATCTTCAGGGTGTGCGTCACGCCACCGCGGTTGGCAGAGGGTATCTCGTGGTAATTGAGATAAAACTTCCCGTCCACCAGCGAGTAGTAGATCCGCTTGATGCCCTGCTCATATACCGATGGTGTGAATAGCTCTCTCTCATCCTCTTTACTAGGATACCACCCCTCGGACGCAAAGAATTCCTCTTCCATCCTCTTGATTTTATCATTGAGCTCTTTTATCTCTTTAGCAAGCTGGTTGATCTTCGCCTGATTTGGGTTGTTCTCCCTCTTCTCGTCCAGCTCCTTTATCTCCGCCCACAGCTCCTTCTCTTTTTTAGAAGCGTCAGCTGTTCCATCTCTATCGATAACTTGCCTGACTCTCCTATAGGCAGAACGGACTGCTTTATCAAAGCCTGCTCTATTGACGATTACGCCTTTAACGTAATTTTCTCTCTCTGTCTTAATCTTATCTCTATGAGGCTTCGGGACATATCCAATCGCGTTGGTGCAGTGGTCCTCCCACTCCTTAAACTTCGCCTGAGCTGCTGCCCAAGGGTCGCCTGCTCCTCCGCCACCCTCGGCAATGAGCTTATTCATCTCGGCCGTCTTCTCCTCAATCTGCTTCTGCAGACCCGCCGTCAGCTTATTGAAGTCTGCTCGCTTATTGCTGTTCTTCTCTAGAATGATGTCCTTCGAGGTACTTGACCAAGGGAGCGTCTTCAGGTCAAAGGCTGCAACGACGGCGAAGAAAGGGGTGTTGGTGACCTTGTAGCCACTTGAGGGATCGGTTGCCCAATGGTGGGTTGTCTCCGTCACGTAGCAGCTACCGAAGAAGGTGGTGGGGAGGGATGGAGCTGTTGCACCGTCGAGGGTCTCATCGTCCACCACAGTAACTCCACCTTTTTTCTCGAATGTTGTCTGCCTCAGTAGCTTCTGTGCGTAGTCCTTGTCGGAGGGATCCAGCTCTGTCGGTGCGACCTCGTCGTAGACGATGTGTGCCGTCCGGAAGAAGCGATCCCGCATCAGCGAGCCTATATTAAACTGCTCTGCCTCGCCATTTACCATTACCGACATAGGGTAGGTACTGAAGTTCACGAGCTTAGTGTTATCGTTTTTGTCGGACAAAGGTGTCTGGGTGTTTTTGTTGCCCGGTAGCTTACCATCGTTTGTTTTGGCGATAGGATAGAAGGAGGGCTCGAAATTGAGCACTTGAAAGCTTACCGACTTCAGCTCCATATTCTTGAGCGTGGTGATGCCTTCCTCCACAAGTGTAGCATCCACCGTCACCACCGCCTGTGCCAAGACTCGGCGGGTGTAGATCTGTACCAAGTTACGTCCATGCTCCTTCACCTCCTCCTCGGTGATTTCATCCTCTGGTCGGTAGCTCTCCTTCACGCCAGACGACATAATCCGATCATTCCTCTTGTAAAAGGGGGGATCCTTAGCTTCCTTGGTGCTGCTCATCCTTTTTATGTCGAAAAATTCTGTCGGGTAGTCGGCTCTCACCCTGGGTCTAGGACCTCCCGGTGCACTGGGACGTCCATGGACAGCAAATGACAGCAAGTCTGGGATCTTTTCGCGCTGTCCCGAAGTATCTCTCGATACCAATTTGGTGGCGATGTGGCTGTCGGGGCGAAAGGCCTCCAGGGTGGGGGCATCATGACTGCCGTAGGTGATGCCGGATGCACCAATGTAGGGGATAGGCTCTGCAATCCGCTTGAGGAACTCTTTTTTATTACCGAGCTTTTCGCCTAAGTAGGTGAGGTACTGCTGAGGGATATTGAAGAAAGCAAAGATCTGCTTATTGACCGGTGCCGACCTAAAGGGCTTGAGAAGCAGCTCCTGCTTGGCGGGATCCCACTTCTCTACCACTTTAGTGTCGGTTACAGAACCTTCGATCCACTGCACCTTGTCGCTCTTGTCGGAGACGATGAA
Organism: Porphyromonas sp. CAG:1061; assembly: GCF_000435035.1. Lineage (NCBI taxonomy): Bacteria > Pseudomonadati > Bacteroidota > Bacteroidia > Bacteroidales > Porphyromonadaceae > Porphyromonas > Porphyromonas sp. CAG:1061. Next base: position 1,986 of record NZ_HF988835.1, read on the forward strand.
GACAGCGAAGTTCTCAATGAGGTCATCGCCCTGCCAGGTGACTTGGTAGTTGCCACCCCTCTGATCCTCAGTCTGTGTCTGGCTCGCTGGATCCGTTGTGGGGGATGTGGGTGGGTTGGTGCGAAGTGCAAGCGACATATAGGTGCTGCCCTCATCAAACTCTGCCGTGTGGCGGTAGCCGAGATCCTCTTCGGGGACGAAACGCTCCTTCTGGCAGCCGGTGAGGCTAAGGAGCAGTGCTAGTAACACGCCGCTCAGGGTGCTTAGCTTCTGATTGATGGATCTGCTTATATTCGTCATATTTATTCTCTGCGTCTGTTGTTGTTTCTTTTCCCTCTCTCCTAGTGGCAGGAGGTGCGGTCAGGC
>NZ_HF988835.1:2378-4241 GCF_000435035.1 Porphyromonas sp. CAG:1061
GGCACCTCCTGCCTGTGGGGTTTAAGTGTAAAGTACCCCTAGGACTTTATTTAGAACTCCTGGTCGTAAGAGTGTACACCCCAGTTAACCACGTTGATCTCTACAGACATCCAAGTCTCATTTGGATAAAGAGTCTCCTTTGGATCTGGAGTCTTGTCATCTGGATCCTTTGGATCGTCCCCATTTGGATTGAATGGGTTGCCAGAGTAACCAAGCTTCTTGATCGCATTGATATTTACGTGGTAGATGTTGTTACGAAGCACTGGAGACTTCACTGGATCAGTAATAACATCTGGGTTGAGCCAAGCTACGTAGTAGCAAATACCCTTAGCGTACTTGATCACGTTGTCTCTGCCCTCACCAAGATCAGAAGTAGACTTATTGGCAGCCTTAGCAGCAGCCTCGTCAGCATAGAACTTCTTGTCTTGTACACCATAGAATAGGTCGTTACCAGCAGTGTAGGTTTGACCCTCAGCCAAAGCCTTTCCTTGTGGAGTGATCTGAGCAGAAACAATCACATAAGCGGTGTTACCCTTGCGGTAGCCAGTCTCGTCACCAGTGTTGGTTGGATCATCAGCCTTGAGCTTATCACCAAATTGGTGAGTGGTCTCGGTGATGAACTTCATTGGGTTCTTCACGATGTTAGTTACATTCGTCTTGTTGTCAGCGTCACGAGTGAAAGTCGCTACAGCCTCACCAGTAAACGCACGGTAAGCATACTTCTTACCAGCCTCAGTTGCAGTAAAGTTGGTAGCAGTAGTAATGAACTCAAAAGATGGAGACTTGCAGAACTGTGTAAGCATAGGGTTCTGGGCAGGATTAGCAGTAGCGTCAATTGGTTGTGGAGCTAGGAAGGTAGTCTGCTCAAACTGCATTACATCCCACTTAAGATCGCTTAGGGTAACGAGTACGTTGTCGGTTCCCTCCTCTTTGATCTCAAACTTATCTGCAGAAGCAGTTACAGCAGCTTGTCCTACAAGACGACGAACAGTGGCCTTAGCGCAGTTGTCAGTACCTGCCTCAGCAGCATCCTTCTTGATGCCAGCCTCAACCGTGATCTCAACACCCTTGGTAGAATTCATAGCGATGATGTCTTTGCCGCCCTGGAACTTAGCATAAGTCTCCTTTACTGCACCGTTTTCGGTCAGTGTAAAAGCTTGCTTGTTAGCTGCCTCGAAAGCTGCCTTAGAGGTGGCTGCATTGAGTGCGGTCTCGATGTCGGTGCCCTTGATATTGGCATAAACATAAACGATCTTGTCACCAGCAGTGGTCTTCCATGCCTCGGTGCGGAAGTCGTTAGTGTCGGCGTTGGTGTCAGGATTCTCTGTAACCTGAGCGTTATTAAACTGCATCATATCTACGGTCTCCTCTGGGAGGTTGATCACGTAAACATTGACGTTATCCAGTTTGTCACGACCGATGTACTCACCGATAGAATTGAAGTTAGGATCCTCTGCCTTAAGAGAGTTAGGATTCGCTGTGGAGAAGGTGACGGACATGTAGGTGTCACCTGTGCTCTGACCCTCTGGGTTCAGGTCGTTGCTGGCCTGCTTGTTACAAGCCACGAGACCTCCCATGAATAGGGGAGCGAGTAGTGCTAGAAAAATTTCTTACTCATTTTCAAATTAGTTTTGTTGTATAAAAATTGCATTCTCTTTACTATTTCAACATTCTTAATGTATCAATACGATATACTATTTCCGAGCAAAGGTACGTAATATATTTGAGCTTTACTAAAAAAATACTGCTTTTTTGATAATGTGCCCCTGATTTCATAGGATAAATCGGATAAGCGAATGGCCTTTTTCGGGGTTGCCTCATCTGATATGATAGATCGGATGGGAAAGGACCTCCGCGAGGAGG
>NZ_HF988836.1:0-1584 GCF_000435035.1 Porphyromonas sp. CAG:1061
GGTTTCAGCCACTCACCCACACTTCCAATCGAGTGCAAAGATAACAATTATTTCGTTACAGCCAAAGGATTTGAGCACAAAAGTGGTTTCAAAGTTTGTTTTTTATCTTTAAGGGTAGGGCAGTCACCTGAAAAATCAGGTGGTAGTTATTCGCTGTTTATAGTTATTTTCTTATCTTGTCAATGTGATTTAAGTGGTTTCTAAGATAGAGTATGATCAAAGGATATATTTAACGTATTTAATCAAGAGATATTATGACAGAATCTAGTACATCAACTACTTATCGTGGAAATGATAAGGTGCTTATCGGAATTATATTAGGTCTGCTTTCATTTTGGTTATTTGGCATGACCATGCTGAGTATTCAAGATGTTGTGCAAAAAGATCTTCAGATTGATAGAGGTGCCTTAGGGCTTGCCGTAACGATTACCTCCCTTGTCTCGGGTGTGACCGTTGTGATGTTTGGTAATATTGCCGATCGCTACGGACGTGCTAAGACATTGCGTTGGGGTTTTTATGCTGCCATTGTAGGAGGTATTCTTATTGCTACTACCCCTGCTAGTAGTATTTGGACCCTCCCATTTATGCTGACGGGTCGTACCCTGCAAGGGGTGTCAGCAGCCTGTATCATGCCTGCTTCACTGGCGATAATTGCTCAGTTTTGGGAGGAAAAAGAGCGTCAAAGAGCCATCAGTCTTTGGAGTATGGGCACTTGGGGTGGCACAAGCTTCGCCACTTTCGTCGGTACCAATATGACCTCCTTTTTGGGCTGGCGCTCTATTTTTGTCTTGGCACCTGTAACCGCCTTTATCGGACTTTTACTGGTGCGAGAGATTCCTCGCAACTATGTGGAGGGTGCCAAAGATGTAACGTTTGACTTCAAGGGGATGGTCATCTTTATGATCTCCGTCATCTGTTTGATGATAGTGATCAACTATGGTAGCAGTTGGGGATGGAACAACCCTATTACTATGGTCTTAACGGCAGTGGCAATTATAGGACTTATCCTATTCGTAAGTATCGAATCAGGAGTAGAGCTACCTTTCGTCAATATTCGGCTCTTTCAGAATAAAACCTTTACAGGAGCTACCATCTCCAATTTTATTCTCAATAGCACCGCAGGCGTGCTAGTCGTTATCCCCGCATTGATGTCCGCTGCCACCGATTACGATGGCAGTGTCATCGGATTCCTCTCTATTGGCTATGGAGTGGTGATCATTGCTTTTATTCGGATTGGAGAGCGCCTGTTGCAGAAGTACGGACCACGGAGGCCAATGCTACTAGGAAGCTTTATCGTTATGCTCGCTTTCCTAGTGATGTTGCCTACCAACGTGATGCGAGAAACCTATCTTATCTTGATGGGAGTCGGGTACGCACTCTTCGGACTTGGCCTAGCTTGCTATGCCACCCCTTCTACCGACGCTGCCCTCTCCACCCTTCCTCCAAAGGAATCTGCAGCTGGGTCAGGTATTTACAAGATGGCTTCATCACTCGGTTCCGCCTTTGGTATTGCAGTTTCTAGTGCCATTTACTACGGTTTGCTCTCTGGGAGTGGACAACAACTGGCACCTGAAAATAGTTTTT
>NZ_HF988836.1:1605-3033 GCF_000435035.1 Porphyromonas sp. CAG:1061
CCTGAAAATAGTTTTTTCAATCAAATATTCATCGGTGAACAGTCCAACCTCGTCTTTAGACAGTCTGCAATGATAGCTATGGCCTACAATATCTGTATGGTGCTGCTTGCGATTGTGGTAATCTCCATCACCGTTCCCAAACAAAGTAAAAAGTAACCCCTATTCATTTTGAATAAAGTATATGAAAGTTAGAAAAGAGATAGAAGCCCTCGCACCAAAGATGAGGGAGTGGCAAGAGCATTTGCACAAGCACCCCGAGGTAGCACTCGAAGAGGTCAACTCCGCCAAATACATCGCTTCAGAGCTTCGTGCAATGGGCTATGAGGTAGAAGAGGGCATCGGCACAACGGGGTTGGTCGCTACCCTCAAAGTGGGAAATGGTACCAAGAACCTTGGTATCAGGGCTGAGTTCGATGCACTTCCCATAGAAGAGGTCAATGAGCTTTCCTATCGAAGCGTTATTGAGGGCAAGTCGCACCTCTGTGGGCACGATGGCCATACAGCCATGTTGCTAGGGGCAGCTAAGTATCTTATGGAGACCAAGAATTATAATGGCACCCTGACACTTATCTTTCAGCCAGCAGAGGAGACCATGCAAGGTAGCCCTGGCATGATTGCGGATGGGTTATTCGAAAAGTATCCAGTAGATGCCGTCTACGCTATGCATAATATTCCAGGACTTGAAAAGGGCAAACTCTACTTCCGTGAGGGTGCCACTATGTCGGCTGTGGATAATTGGGAGATAGAATTGGTGGGCAAAGGGTCGCACGGCTCTATGCCCGAATTGAGTATTGATCCCGTGGTGGCAGGGGCTTCGCTCGTGATGGCACTTCAGACAATTGTCTCACGCAACCTCAGTCCTTGGCACAATGCCGTTGTCACCATCGGAGCCTTTGTCGCTGGAAATGCTGGCAATGTGATTGCCAATAGTGCCATCCTACGTCTATCGGTGCGCAATATGATTGCCGAGGATCGGGAGTTGGTGCTACGTCGTATCCGTGAAATCACCAAAGCCCAAGCGGAGTGTTATGGCTGTACCTACGAGATTAGAGAGGGTCAGCCTGGGGCTGTACTCGTCAATACTCCCGAGGAGACTGCCTTTGCCACTCAGGTGGCGATAGATACTTATGGAGCGGAAAATGTGGTCAATCCAGCTGCCTCCTTTATGAGTAGCGAGGATTTTGCCTTTATGCTCCAGAAGAAGCCAGGTACCTACTTGATGATTGGCAATGGAGATACCCCAATGGTGCACCACCCCAAGTATATCTTGGATCAAGATATTTTCCCTATCGGAGCCAATTATTGGGTTTCACTTGCTGAGGCCTATCTGAAGTAACGGTCTGTCACATATTAAAAGAGAAGTCCCCTGTGCCTAAGGTACGAGGGACTTCTCCTTTTAATGCTACGTGTGCCCCATTCAGGGGTTAC
>NZ_HF988837.1:0-3273 GCF_000435035.1 Porphyromonas sp. CAG:1061
ATATGGGTCGTCCGAAGGGGGTGGATAAGAAGCTGAGTCTCTCTCAGCTCCGCGGACACCTGGAGGAGCTCCTTGGTAGGAAGGTGGAGATGGCTGAGGATTGTGTGGGCGATGCTGTTTTGAAGCAGGCTCAGCAACTGAAGGATGGTGAGGTATTGCTCCTTGAGAACCTTCGTTTCCACCCTGAAGAGGAGGGTAAGGGTGATGGCAAAGCTGGTCAGCCTGAGTTTGTAAAGCAGTTGGCAGCGTTGGCTGAGGTTTATGTGAATGATGCCTTTGGTACGGCCCACCGTGCTCACGCCTCTACCGCATTGATTGCCGATTATTTTGATAAGGAGCACAAGATGTTTGGCTACCTGATGGCACGTGAGGTGGCTGCTGTGGACCGTGTAATGAAGGAGGTAGAGCGTCCATTTACTGCAATTATGGGTGGTAGCAAGGTCTCTACAAAGATTGAGATTATCGAGAACCTCCTAACAAAGGTAGATACCTTGATCCTAACGGGTGGTATGACCTACACCTTTATGAAGGCAAATGGTGGCGAAATCGGTAATTCAATCTGTGAGGAGGATAAGCTGGACCTTGCCCTACAGATTCAGGAGAAGGCAAAGGCTAATGGGGTAAAGCTACTGATCGGTAGTGACTCTGTGGTGGCTGATGCTTTTAGCAATGATGCGAATACGAAGGTGGTGCCTAGTGACCAGATTCCTGCTGGCTGGGAAGGGCTAGATATTGGTCCTAAGACTCAGGAGCTCTTTGCTGAGGCGATCCGTGATTCGAAGACGATCCTTTGGAATGGTCCTTTCGGTGTCTTTGAGATGGATACTTTTGCCAAGGGTACTCAAGCAATGGCAGAGGTGATCGCTGAGACCACTGCTAAGGGTGCTTATTCACTTGTGGGCGGCGGTGACTCTGTTGCCGCAGTCAATAAGTTTGGTTTGGCCGACCGTATGAGCTATGTCTCTACCGGTGGCGGTGCGTTGCTGGAGGCGATTGAGGGGAAGACCTTGCCGGGTATTGCCGCAATTGAAAAATAGTGCGGCTTCGCACGGTGGCGATCTGCGGCGGCGGTGCCTGTGTCGGAGGTGCCTTTCTCGGACAAGTCGGACAGGTCGGACGAGTCGGACAGGTCGGAGGCCGCAATGGAGATCGCTGGATGGCGATCGGAGTGCAAAGTCTCAGTTATAGAATGAAGTAATATGTTACGCGAAGGCCACGAAGAGCGTGGCCTTCGCTATTAAATAGGAGAAGAGATGAGTGAGATAGAGATGAATGAGCAGTGGGGTGATGATGAGCTGACGGCGATTGATATCCCTATCCCCTTTCTGCTAGAGAAGGCTAATTGGACCAGTTATTTCAATAATAAGGGGTATTCGGGTGCCTACCCTTACCTCCTATATATGCATGAGGATGCGGAGGTGCTGAATGACCGATTGATGGCGGAGGTGAACAGGACGCAGACACTGACGGGGCACAATAAACTTCAGGTGGACCTCTTCACCCGCTTTTCGGATCATAATGAGGAGGCAGTGGGATTTGTTTGGTTGTTAATCAGTGGCACTCGTTCGTTTGCTCCCGATCTACTGGATGATCTGGAGTGGCTCTTGAGGAGTGGGACGACCTATTATCTGCAGCACGCTTACACCTCGCATGGGAAGCAGGGGGTGGTGACCTGGGTAGAGGAGCTCGCATCGCACCCAGCTTATGCCCAAGTGGAGGAGAAGCTACCGCCTCGTGGCAATCTAAAATTGGCCGATCGCCTTGCTATGGCAACCCTTTCGGCTGAAGAAGAGAAGTAAAAGGTGATGGAGTGGCAGAAACGGGTTGAGGTGACGTCGCTGAGCCGACGATGGAGTCGTAGAGATGCGATCACGCTTTGGGGCTCGTGCTTTGCCGATGAGCTACAGCGGCATCTCTTTAGGGAGCTCTACGACTGTAGTCCTTCGCCCTATGGCATCCTCTATAATCCCCTCTCCATGGCAGAAGGGGTGGAGCGGTTGCTGGCGGATCGACCTGTGATGCGTGAGGAGCTGATCGAGCATGAGGGACTTTGGCATAGCCCGATGCATCACGGCACCTTTTCTGCACCTACTCCTGAGGAGACTTTGGCACGGATAGAGGGGGCGTGGCAAGTGGCGAGAGAGCGGCTGTCGACCACCAAGCTATGGGTCTTTACCTTTGGCACCTCTTATCTCTATGAGTGGGCCGAGGCACCGCATGCAGTGGTGAGTAATTGTCACCGCTTGCCAGCAAAGTACTTTCAGCGTCGTCGTGCCGAGGTGGGGGAGATCGTGCGTCGCTGGTTGCCGTTACTTGAAGAGCTCACTAAAGGGGGAGCGGAGGTGGTGCTGAGTGTAAGTCCTATCCCGCATTACCGTGATGGAGCGCACGAGAGTCGACTCTCAAAGGCGGTATTACTCCTGGCGGTGGAGCAGATGGTGGAGCAGTTTCCGCAGGTGCATTACTTTCCTAGCTACGAGATACAGCTAGATGAGCTCCGTGATTACCGCTTTTTTGCGGAGGATATGGCGCATCCATCGGAGACAGCGGTGCGGTATATCTTAAGTCGCTTTGAGGAGTTTGCCCTAGAGAAGGACTTGGATTTTAATCAAGAGTGGCACGCCCTTTTGAAGCTAGCAGAGCACCGTCCCCTCTCCAGCAATCCTGAGCGGGTGGCAGCACATCAGGAGGGGGTGCTGAGGAAGCTTCGCCACTTTTCCCAACACCATTCGCACCCATTTCTTACGTCATTGATAGAAAAATTAGAGGTATGAGACGCTATTTACTTTCAGAGATCACTGCACTTCTTAAGGCTCCAAAGCCTCGTAAGGAGCAGGAAATAGAGGTTTTGCTGACCGATAGTCGGTCGCTCACTTTTCCGCAACGAACCCTCTTCGTGGCACTGGTGACGGAGCGGGGTGATGGGCATCGCTATATTGGAGAACTTTATGAGCGGGGAGTGCGTGCCTTTGTGGTTTCCAAAAAGGTGGAGAGAGCCTATCCCGAGGCGACGATGATTGAGGTGCCAGATACGTTACAGGCACTCCAAACCTTGGCAAAGTGGCGACGGGAAGCACTACAGATGCCACTCGTAGCGATTACTGGAAGTAATGGCAAAACAACGACAAAAGAGCTCCTCTACCAGCTCCTCTCTCCGCACCTTTCCGTGGGTCGCTCGCCTCGTAGCTACAATTCGCAGATCGGGGTGCCCCTCTCGCTTTGGGGGCTAGAAGAGGGCGATCAGTTGGCGTTGATTGAGGCTGGGATTTCCAA
>NZ_HF988837.1:3333-7493 GCF_000435035.1 Porphyromonas sp. CAG:1061
AGCCGACGATTGGGCTGATCACCAATATTGGAGAGGCCCATCAGGAGCACTTTGAGAGTAAAGAGCAAAAGGTGCGGGAGAAGCTATCGCTCTTTACCGACTGTGAGGCGATCATTGCCCCACTGGACCAACCTTTGATCGTAGAGGGGTTAGAACAAATGGGGCTGACCGCCAAGAGCCACTTCTGGAGTTTCTCCGATGAGCGTGCAGAGCTCTGGGTAAGGCAAATTGAGTACCATGCTTCGGGAGTGACCCTTTCCCTAAGCATGGATGGGGTAGAGCGGGAGTTGCATCTTCCTTTCCTTGACCAAGGAAGTATTGCCGATGCAGTGGCAGCACTGTTGCTACTGAAGTACACGGCACCTTCGCTTCTTGAGGACTTGACCCCTTTTGCGACGCTTCAACCGATCTCAATGCGACTAGAGGTAGTCCAAGGGAAGCACCGAACGCTGCTCATTAATGATAGCTACAATTCGGATTACGACTCGCTGGCAATTGCCCTCGACTTCCTCAACCGTCGGAATAGTGACCACTGGCCTACCGCCCTCATCCTTTCCGATATGCAGGATAGCACGCACGACCCACGCGAACTCTATGGGCGGGTGGCGGAATTGATCAGTCGTTATCAACTAGACCGCCTCTACTTGGTTGGTCCTGCTTTGGGGCAGTATCGTGAACTTTTCCCAGAATTAACGCAGTGGTATCCCGATTGGAGTTCGCTCGATAAGGAGCTGTCACTAGCACAATTGGCAGGGCATATTATCCTCTTAAAGGGAAGTCATACCTCGCAATTTGAGCGGGTGATAGAGGATTGGAAGGCACTATCGCACCAGACCATTCTTAGCATCAACCTCAATCGACTTACGGAAAACTACCACACTCTTCGTCAACAACTGCCCAAGTCGATGCAGACCATCTGTATGATTAAGGCCAATGCCTATGGAGCTGGCTCCTATGAGGTGGCACGGACACTGGAGCGAGCGGGTACCGAGTATCTCGCTGTGGCGGTGGTGGATGAAGGTCGGGAACTACGAGAGCAGGGTATTCAGCTCCCCATCTTGGTGATGAACCCTGAGCTATCGGCTTTCCGGCAATTGATTTGGCACCAACTAGAGCCAGAGATATTTAGTCTGGAGATGCTGCGTGCCTTTGAGGAGGCGGCAGAAAGGTATGGCGATGGCACCCTGCCTATCCACCTGAAGTGGAATACAGGGATGAATCGGCTCGGCATCACCCTCCCCGAGATTGATGAGGTGGTGGCGGTGCTCCGACGCTCTAGTGCAGTGCGGGTCGCCTCTATCTTTACTCACCTCGCCGTGGCGGATGATCCTACGGAAGATGCCTTTACCCTTCAGCAATTGGAGCGACTAGATACTGCCCACCATATCCTGGAGGAACGACTGGGGTATTCCATTAAAAAGCACGCCCTCAATACTGCGGGGGCGATCCGTTTCCCGAATTACCCCTCCGACTTTGTGCGACTGGGGATCGGGCTGTATGGCATCTCTCCGCTGGAGCGGACGCCCTGTGTGCTCGAACCAATTGCCACGCTCACCACGCAGATTCTGCAGGTGCAGGAGGTGCAACCTGGGGAGACGATTGGCTACGGTCGTCGAGGAAAGGTGACTCGTCCCAGTCGTATTGCGATTATTCCGATTGGGTATGCCGATGGATTACCACGCCGCCTCGGCAATGGTCGGATCTCCTTCCGCCTTCCCGACGGTACCCTTGCCCCAACGATCGGTAATATTTGCATGGATACATTGATGATCGATGTCACCGATGCCGAGAGTGCCGAGGTGGGAAGCGAGGTGACCATCTTTGGCGAGGGGCTACCGATTACCCGCCTTTCAGATGCCTGCGACACCATCCCTTACGAGATTCCTTCACGGCTCTCCTCACGGATTGCTCGGCAATATTTTACCGAATAAAGCTATATTACTTATGGAAAAGAAACTATATCTACTCGATGCTTATGCCTTGATCTATCGTGCCTATTATGCGATGATCAGGAGCCCCCGAATCAACTCTAAAGGGGAGGACACCACGGCGATCTTTGGTTTTCTCAATACCTTTGAAGAGATCCTCAACCGTGCCGATGGGGCCCCCATTGCAGTGGTTTTTGACCCAAAGGGAGGTAGCTTCCGAAGCGAGCTTTATCCAGAGTACAAGGCTCAGCGCGAAAAGACACCCGAGGGGATTAGTTTCGCCCTACCTTATATCAAGGAGTTGGTCAATGCCTTTGGGGTACAGCACTACACGGTGCCGGGGTATGAGGCGGATGATGTGATTGGTACGATTGCTACGCAGGTGGGAAGTCGAGAGCCGGATCGTATGGTCTATATGATTACGCCGGATAAGGATTATGGACAGTTGGTACAAAAGAACGTCCGCATCCTGAAGCCCAACCGCTCGGGCGGAGGCTTTGAAGAGTTGGGACCTGAGGAGGTAACGAAAAAGCATGGGCTGCAGGAGAGTCGGCAGGTGATTGATCTCCTGGCCCTCTGGGGTGATACTTCGGACAATGTGCCTGGGGTGAAGGGCATCGGGGAGAAGACAGCGGCAACGCTCCTCACACAGTACCATGATATTGAGGGGATCTATGCCCATATCGACGAGATCAAAGGGAAGAGAAAAGAAAATCTACTGGAGGGACGTGAACAACTCAAACTCTCGCGCGACCTCGTGACGATCCGCACTAATGTGCCGATGGAGTATAGTCTGGAGGAGATGCAGCGGAAGGAGACGGATCAACAAGCTCTCCTCGACCTCTACGAGCGGTTGGAGTTTCGTTCGAAAATCGGGAAATTGCAAGCGGATGCCACCCCTAGCTCCACCCTACAGCCCCGTTCGCTTTTTGATGAGGATCCAGTAGAAGAGCCTGTGATAGAGAGTAACTTTAAGCGCTTCGATAGCAGTGAAAAGCAGTATCACCTCGTAGAGAGCGAGGAGCAGATTACTGCCCTAGCAGAGCGACTAGCAGCCGCACCCGCCTTTGCTTTTGATACGGAGACGGATGGCTTGGACGGCATGAGTTGTGGCATCGTAGGCATCTCCTTTGCGATAGCACCTCATGAGGCATGGTATATTCCGCTTTCCGAGCTGCCGATGGAGGCACAGATGCAGTTGGCCCCTTTTCAAAAAGTTTTTGGCGATCCTAAGGTGCTCAAGATAGGGCAAAACCTAAAGTTCGACCTCAAGATCATTGAGCGGTTTGGCCTTCACCCCGTCGGTCCCTACTGGGACACGATGATTGCCCACTACCTGATTCAGCCTGAGCTACGGCACGGTATGGATGCGATGGCGGAGAGCTACCTGGGCTACCAACCAATCCCGATTGAGGAGTTGATAGGGCCGAAAGGAAGGCAGCAGAAAAATATGCGACAGCTACCGCCCGAGCAGGTCTATACCTATGCTTGTGAGGATGCCGATATCACGCTACAGCTCTATCATAAATTGCGGGAGGAGCTGGAGAAGGAGGAGCTGGAGTCGCTCTTTTACGAGGTGGAGATGCCACTGATGGAGGTGCTACTGCGTATGGAGCAGACTGGCGTGCGGCTCGATGTGAAGCAGCTCACCGATACGGTGGATGAGCTCTATAAGGAGTTGGGAGAACTGGAAGGGGAGATTCAGCGACAGGCGGGTATCCCATTTAATATCAATTCGCCTAAGGAGGTGGGAGAGGTACTCTTTGATGAGCTGAAACTAGTGGAGAAGCCGAAGAAAACCAAGACAGGCCAATATGTGACCCGTGAGGAGGAGCTACAGAAGTTGGCACACCTCCACCCAATCATTGGGTTGATCCTACGTTACAGAGGGCTCCGTAAGCTGGTGAGTACCTATATCGAACCACTACCACAACTGATCAATCGCCAGACTGGGCGTATCCATACCACTTATAATCAGACGGCAACGGCGACGGGGCGTCTCTCCAGTACCGACCCCAACCTGCAGAATATCCCTGTTCGTGATGAAGATGGTCGGCAGATACGTAAAGCCTTCACCGCCCTCTATCCTGAGCGGGGCGACCGTTATATCTCGGCCGATTACTCTCAGATAGAGCTGCGATTGATGGCTCACTTCTCGGGCGATGAGGCGATGATCGAGGCCTTCCGTAAGGAGCAAGATATCCACGCCATTACCGCCGCCAAGATCTATCA
>NZ_HF988838.1:0-1526 GCF_000435035.1 Porphyromonas sp. CAG:1061
GCAATATCATTCTAATGTGTAACCCCTGATTAGAAAGGACTTACCATGTGGCAATCATCGGAGATTTTTGTATGAACCTCGGCAGGGGTCTCATCTGAGTTGGTATAGGACCCTTAGAGTTGCATTGCATCGAAACTATGAGATAGTTGCATCAATGAAACCGTTGCATTGAGACGAATTGCAGCGTTTCTTATGGAATTGGAGATGAGGCAAGTTGCTGGGATTTTCGGGGAAAGTGTAAAAAGTGAGGGGAATAGCCCTTACTTCTGCCTAAAAAATGGTATCTTTAGCCATTAGAATATTTATAGATATGAAGCGAAGCGAAATAATTATACCGATAGAGGAGAAGTCCTTTAAAGAGTTACAGAGTGAAGAACTAGAGTTGGTGGAGGCGGCAAGGAGCATTGCCCGCGATGCCTATGCCCCTTACTCAAAGTTTAGAGTAGGTGCTGCCCTTCGCCTAAAGAGTGGCCGCATCGTCACCGGATCCAACCAAGAAAATGCCGCCTATCCTTCGGGACTGTGTGCCGAGCGGACGGCACTATTCTACGCTGGGGCTCAGTACCCCGATGATCCAGTGGTCGCCTTGGCAGTGACCGCGATGCGGGATGACAACCTCTATGTAGCCGTAGCAGCCCCCTGTGGAGGTTGCCGACAGGTGATATTGGAGACCGCCGACCGCTATAAGTCACCCTTCCCCGTCTACCTAGCCGGGCCCGACTCGGTACAGATAGTCGCAGATTGTAGGCAACTCCTACCGATCAATTTCGACGCTTCGTCGCTATAAGAGAAGGAGCTAAGATGGGAGACTTTGTAGTATCGGCACGTAAATATCGTCCGAGTACCTTCGAGAGTGTCGTAGGGCAGAAGGCCTTGACCACCACTTTGAAGAATGCTATTCTTCAGAATAAGCTATCTCACGCCTACCTATTCTGTGGGCCACGAGGGGTGGGCAAGACCTCTTGTGCCAGAATATTTGCGAAGACCATCAATTGCCAAAACCGTACCCCCGAGGGAGAGGCGTGCAACCAGTGCGAGAGCTGTATTGCCGCTAATGAGCAGCGCTCCTATAATATTATGGAGCTCGATGCCGCCTCCAATAACTCAGTCAATGATATCCGCCAGCTGATAGAGCAGGTCTATATTGCCCCCACTTCGGGCAAGTATCGGGTCTACATCATTGATGAGGTGCACATGCTCTCGAGTAGTGCTTTCAATGCCTTCCTTAAGACACTAGAGGAGCCCCCCGCACACGCCATATTTATTTTGGCAACGACCGAGAAGCACAAGGTGCTACCCACCATCATCTCTCGCTGCCAAGTACACGACTTTAGCCGAATAACTAGCCACGACATTGCAGAGCACCTAGCCCACATCGCTTCCCAAGAGGGGATCACCGTAGAGCCCGAGGCACTGCAGATGATCGGCATCGCTGCCGATGGCGGAATGCGTGATGCCCTCAGTATGTTCGATCAGATAGCCGGCTTTGGTGGCGGACAGGTGACCGTAGAGGGGGTGAGGAAAAA
>NZ_HF988839.1:0-4672 GCF_000435035.1 Porphyromonas sp. CAG:1061
CGAGGTCCTTACTCATAGATGCTCCGATAAATACCACTCACAGGACTATTCTAGTACGTAACCCCTGGGCATTACCCCCTTTAATTGTGGCAAATTGAAGTATAATTTGTACCTTAGCATACAATTAGTTAGTGACGCTGGTAAATTCAGGAGAGATGAAGAGGTATAAGGAATTGGATAAGTTGGTCTCATTGGACTTACTATTAGAGAGGCTAGCAGAGCTACCTCACGACCTTTCGGATAAGGAGCTTCAGGATTTAGTCCCTATCCTGCAATCGTTCGAGCTAGAGACAAGAGGGGAGATGGATCGCTTTGGCTTACCACTGCTCTCGCAAAAGCTACTGACCTCCATAGCACTTGCCGAGGAGGTTGGTGTTGGTGGTGCCAGCATCATTGCATTACTTCTACAGCTACCAGTGCAGAGAGGTGCTGTGAAAGAATCACGAGTGCGAGAACTTTTTGGAGAGGATGTGCTACACCTTGTTGAGCTTCTGCAGAAGGTGGGTGACCTTTACTCCAAGAGCACAGTGATAACGAGTGACAACTTTAGTCACTTTCTCCTCTCTTTCGCCGAGGATGTGAGGATCATTTTGATCCTTATTGCCGATCGTTTGGTGCAATTGAGACTCGCCGATAAGCATTTGGATGCCGAGGGACAAGCCGACCTCAGCATCGAGGTCTCCTTTTTATTCGCACCTTTGGCTCACCGACTGGGGCTTTACAGTATCAAGAGTGAGATGGAGGATATGTGCTTGAAGTACACCGATAGAAGCACCTACAACTTTATCAAAGATAAACTAGCAGAGACCAAGCGGTCGCGTGATGCCTATATCGCTAAGTTTATAGAGCCTGTAGAGAAGGCTCTGAAGGCGGTGGGCTTGAAGTTTTCTATTAAGGGACGAACAAAGTCCATCTCATCGATCCGCAATAAACTGGTGAAGCAAAAGATAGAGTTTGAAGCGATCTACGACCTCTTTGCCATCCGGGTGATACTCGACGCTCCTCTTGAGGAAGAGCGGAGTCAATGCTGGAAAGCTTACTCTATTATCACCGATATGTTTCAGCCCAATCCTAAGCGACTAAAGGATTGGCTCTCCATACCCAAGAGCAATGGGTATGAGAGCCTCCATATCACCGTGATGGGTCCAGAGCAGAAGTGGGTAGAGGTGCAGATCCGCACCGAGCGTATGGATGAAATCGCTGAGAAGGGGCTGGCAGCTCACTGGCGGTACAAGGGGGTGAAGAGTGAAACGGGGCTAGATGACTTTATGACCAGTGTGCGGCAAGCGATGGAAAATAAGTCGGCAAGCCCCGAGGAGCTGATCCAAAACTTTAGGATGAACCTCTACGATGAGGAGATCTATGTCTTTACACCTAAGGGAGACTTGGTGAAGCTCCCTAAGGGGGCAACCGTGCTCGACTTTGCCTATGCTATCCATAGCGGGTTGGGGGCGAAGACGGTCTCTGCCCAGGTCAATGGGCGGAATGTAAGTATTCGGCAACCCCTCAATAATGGCGATACCGTCTCGGTCAATACCTCCTCCAACCAAACACCGAGTGCCGATTGGCTCCGATTTGTGGTGACCAGTAAAGCACGCTCCAAGATCCGCCAAGCTCTACGAGTGGAGTCGGAGCGAGCCATCGCGATCACCAAAGAGGAGATGCATCGACGCATGCGCAATCGCAAGCTGGAGTATGATGAGGCACTATTCGTCCGCCTTTTGAAGAAAAAGGGGTTTAAGGTGACGAGTGAATTCTTTCACGAGGTAAATGAAGGGCGGATAGACCTCAATGTTTTCCTTGATGAGTACAAGCAGGCTCAGGAGGCACCTTCGCAAGGGAGTGATGAGGGTCCCTTATCAGCTGATAAATACATTGCCCGTACAGAGGCTGAGAAGATAGTGGAAGAGGATGACAATATTCTGACCATTGATAATGGCATCTCGGGCGTCGATTACCAGCTATCCAAGTGCTGTAACCCGATTTATGGTGACCGGATCTTTGCCTTTGTCTCTCGATCGGGGATAAAGATTCATCGCATGGATTGCCCCAATGCCCTAGATCTATTTAATCGCTTCGGATATCGAATCCTCAAGGCGCGCTGGAAGGGAGATGCTAGACAGGGAGTGGAGATTGTGCTGAGAGTGGTAGGGCACGACAACCTGAGCATTGTGCATTCGGTGGTCAATCAAGTAGCAACGGTAGAGGGAGTGACTCTCCGAGACTACAGCATTAAGTCGGCCGATGGACTCTTTCAAGCTCTGCTTAATCTGCACCTCCATAATCCTTCTCAGGTGAATACTCTCCTCAAAACAGTGCGAGAGGTGAGCGGGGTCAAGAGCGTGGAGCGTCTATAACTGAGACTGTTGCACGAAGGCAATCTGCTACGTTGCTTTCGGAATTCGGGCTAGGTCACATACGTGAAGAGGCGGGAGAACACCTAGGTGCACTTCCGCCTCTTTTATAAAGGTTGCACGACATGTGGCTAGTACTGACTACCAGCTGGCATCATGCCGCCTAGCCCACCTAGTCCGCCCATGCCACCCATGCCGGTGTTCATGCCACCTTGATCGCCTGCGCCACTTCTCCGCTTTTTCAGCTCTTCTTCACGCTCTTTGTTGCGGTCTTTCCGCTCCGTTGCCTTCGGTTTATTTTTGATCATCTCCTTTGGCTTTTGCTGGTCTATAGGTGTAGTGAGTGGAGTAAAGGTTTCAGTGACCTTCCAATTCTTCATCACCTCCAGTATCTTAGGCATATAGTAGACCTGTTCAGGCTGAATGCTATCGCGGTAGCTACCTGGATCCCACTGTCCATTACCATTGCTATCAATGATCAGTCGGAAGGCATACTTCTGCGGCTTTAGGTCGGCAAATAGTATCTTCGACTGGTCGGTGACAATGGTGCGAATAGGCTTATCATCTGTGCTTAATAGCTCGCCAATAAAGGGACCCTCAACGCCCGAAATATCAATAGTGAGCTGTGCAAACTCCTCCTTGGGCTGTGTCTTGAATGCATCAACGGCAGTCTCGGCAAGGTGATGCCCATAGACATCAACAAACGTAGCACTATCCACGTAGAGTTCGTACGAGGTATTGTATTGCAAGCGAGCCTTAATCATACCACTAGTGGCACGATCGGGAAGCATCCAGATAGAGTCTATAGGCAGAGGCTTAAGGATACTGTCATTGGCATTGAATAGCTCAAAGGCCTTAAAGGCAGTAGTATCAATAGGCAGTGAGGTGTGGAAGAGTATGGAGTCGTTGACCCCTCCATCGCCCTTGTGTTCTATCCTGATGGTCAGCTTAGACTTTTTGTCCTTTTCTTTCGTCTCCTCCTTTTCCTCTTTAGTCTCTTTTTTTTGCGGTTTAGGGAGATTCAGTTTTAGGGTATCGCTCACCTGAGTAGGCAAGTTGAGACTATCTACCGATTGGTAACTAACTACAAACTGATTAATTCCTTTCCAGTGTGGGTCGGTGAAGAAGGCAGTGGCCTCGTGCTTCTCCTGATTGAGATCGTAAATAGGTGGAGTGCCCTCTACCTCCCTGAGTAGGGAATCTCTTAGCTCCAAGGCCTTGACCTCAATCCCCTCCTTTGGAAGCAGGTTAAAAGTGAGCTTTATCTGCATTGAATCGGGACACTCACGCTTGCTGATATATCGCCGTGGTGTCTGTGGCTCGTAGTACATGAGCACCAAGTCATCGGGCAGATAGCGGGTGTAGGGTACGGTCTTAATGGTATCAATCGTGAGGCTATCCACCCAAAGAGTATCTTGCCGTGTGCTTGCCATACTGGTAGTGGTGATGAGGCTATCAAGGAAAGCAATCCCCTCCGTAGGCATATCGTGTCGGTAGTTGCCGTCGCTCTCCTTGAGTGCGTAGACCCGATACTTGCCCTCTTTGATATTTCGCATCACAAACTGTGCCCTATCGCCCGTGCGGCTCATGCGGAGAAGGGTAGTATCTGTAAAGGCATTCCAACCTGCACTATCGGGTTGTATCCCCACGAGCATCCCTTGCATCGGCTCGTGGTTACGGATATTGAGCACCTTACCCGAGATCTCCAT
Organism: Porphyromonas sp. CAG:1061; assembly: GCF_000435035.1. Classification (NCBI taxonomy): domain Bacteria; kingdom Pseudomonadati; phylum Bacteroidota; class Bacteroidia; order Bacteroidales; family Porphyromonadaceae; genus Porphyromonas; species Porphyromonas sp. CAG:1061. The sequence goes on from NZ_HF988839.1 coordinate 4,064, forward strand.
GGTATCAATTTCATTGCCCGTACTAAAGGCGTAAGAAAAGTTTTCAAGAGGGTTTCCCTCGTTATTATCCACAATAGCATCAGTAAAGTCGATGGTATAGGTGGTATTGGGTATTAAATCGTCTTCCAAGGCAACGGTGACCCGCTTTCCAACCGCCATAATCTTTGGTTGCTGGAGCTGTGGTGGGGAAATGATTACCTTGCTAGAGACATCTTTTATCTGTACGTACTCGTCAAAGGTAAGCACCACCTTCTTTTTAGTCACATTGAGTGCCTTATCCTCGGGCTTCGCACCGACTAGTTTGGGGGGCGTAACATCGTAAGGGCCTCCATCGGGAGCCACACGATTGGCACACCCATAGAGCATCCCTATGAGGAGTAGAAGCGGGGTGAGGACCAGTTGGACGGTCCGAATACTATCTTTATTCATATCATTATCAAACAGAATACGATACAAAATTAGTCAATTCCGAGCAATTGGGAGGGGTATTAAGGAGAGATTGCTATTTTTTGTCTCATAATCCTGATTCGCAGGGCTACGCATTTGAAGTTAATGACCCTATTGAGAATGTTGCACAAAGTGCCATTCTCGCACATTTGCTTCAAATGT
>NZ_HF988840.1:0-8852 GCF_000435035.1 Porphyromonas sp. CAG:1061
CATACCGAGGAAGGTATTGACGAGGGAGAGGGCGTCGGCACCGTGTTGCTCGGCGATGGTCGCCATCTTGGCGATGTCGGTGACGTTGGGCGAGAGCTTTACGATGAGGGTGTGGTGGTAGACTTTGCGTATCTCCGAGACAATCTCGGCGATGCCTTTTTCGGAAACTCCGAAGGCCATTCCGCCATTCTTTACGTTGGGGCAAGAGATATTGAGCTCCATAGCGTGGATGCCTGGGAGGTCGTTCATTGCCGAGGCAACAGCGATGTAATCGTCGATGGTAGAGCCATTAACGTTGGGAATGATCTCGGTGCCTAGTTGGATCGCTTCCGGATAGATGTGGTCGATGTAGTGCTGTAGGCCTAGGTTTTGGAGTCCTACCGCATTGAGCATGCCCGAGGGGGTCTCGGCCATCCGCTGTGGGGCATTGCCTTCTCTTGGCTCTAGGGTGGTGCCTTTGGTGAAGATGGCTCCTAGCTTCCCCACGTCATATATCTTATCCATCAGTAGCCCGTCCCCAAAGGTTCCCGAAGCTGTGGTGATGGGATTTTTAAGTTGTAGCTCCCCGATCTGTACCTCTAAATTCCTTTTCATACCTGCTCTATTTTATTCCCAAAGTAATTGTGATGTGTTGAAAACGGGGCCGTCGTGGCAGACGGTTTTGTGTCCCTTTGCAGTCGGTTCCACACAGCAGAGGCATACGCCGATACCGCAGGCCATCCTATTCTCGAGTGAGGCTTGTGCTGGGAGCCCTTGTTGCTTTGCCCAATGGGCAACGGCTTTCATCATGGGGGTAGGCCCACACATATATATATGAGTGAAGTGACCTTCACGGAGAATAGGGTGGTCGGTCACGAATCCTTGGCTACCGAGGGAGCCATCTTCGGTGGAGAGGTAGAGGGTGCCTAGCTCCTCAAAGTGGTGGAGGTTGGAGAAGTGGGCTTGGCTCCTAGCTCCGAGAAGAAAGCTGGGAGTGATACCCTGTTGCTTCATCGCCTTGCCAAGAGCATACATTGGGGCTACACCTACGCCTCCGCCCACTAGTAGGGGTTGGCTTCCAGCGGGGGGTAGCTCAAAGCTATTACCAAGTGGCAAGAGGATCTGGTACTCTGCTCCGATGGGTGCCTGCATCAGTAGCCGGGTGGCTCTACCAGCGGACTGTATGAGTAGGCTCAGCACTCGCTCTGTGCTATCGTAGATAGAGATGGGGCGACGGAGAAGTAGCCCATCGGGTGCTTTTACCCAAACTTGCACAAACTGTCCTGGGGCGAAGTGGGGTAGCTTTACTCCCGCTTCTACTGGTGTGAAGTGTCCTAGAAAGAGGCGGTCGGAGTACTCTTCCCGCTCTACTAGTTTCATTTTTAAGTCCAATATCTCTTTGCTCATACGGTATCTCTTTTTGAGGAAATAGTTCTCTTTCTGTGCAAAAGTAGCTATAAATTCCTATACCAGCGGAATATTGCTATATTTACAAAAGATATTATTGGACTTATAAACCTATGACAACGATAGATTGGTCACCTCGTGAGCGTGCATTGCGGGAGGAGTACAAGCTCCTTTCGCTAGAGTTTTCGCAACTCTATACGGAGCATCAGGACCTGATTAATACGGTGGGTCCTCGGCTTTCGGCGGAGTATCTGCAAGCGGTGGGGGAGTTGCAGTACAAGGTGCTGCAGCTACAGCTGGAGATAAAACTACTCTCGATGCGGGAAAGCTTGCTCCGCCAGTATGTGAATAGAGACGAGACGCCCGATGTGGAGCGTGTGGATAAGGAGCTGGAGAGGGTGCGGGAGGAGTATAATGCAACGCTGAGGCAGGAGAGTGAGAAGCTCTTTTATGCCAAGGAGTATCTCAAGTCACCTGAGCTTTCGCCCGACGAGAGTAAGGAGATACGCAGGCTCTACCAGACCATAGTGAAGTTGGTACACCCTGACCTTCACCCAGAGTCAACGGAGGAGATGATCGAGATATTTCGTAGGGGAACGCAACTCTATAAGGAAGGGGATCTGGATGGCATTCGGGACCTCTATAATGTGGTGCTCTTTAAGCACCCCACGGAGGGGATAGATGTGACCAATGGGATAGAGTACGAGATAGAACAGCTGAAAGGGCGGATTGCTAAGATAAAGGCAAAGATTGAGGAGCTTTGGCAGACGTTCCCTTATACCTTTGCTAAGGAGCTGGCGGACCCTCAGTGGGTGGAGCAAAGACAAAGGGACTTGACGGAGACGATCCGGCAATTGGAGGATCGTAAGGCGAAGATGCAGGAGATCATTACGCTCTTGGAGGAGTATGAATCACAAGGTTTTTGATTATGGCACATCAAGGCGGTATCACACCACTTAATGACAAGCTTCTTGCCCTGATTGGCACAGGGGGTATCAATAGTTTGGGGCTTCCAAAGCGGGAGATCTTTTTACTAGATATCATCGTGGCGGGCACTACGCATGTGGATAATATCCATGAGCTGAAGGCACAGATCATTCCTGGCACACTACTAAAGATGGTGCGGAGGCCCAAGAATATCTACGATGAAAAGGCGATCGCTCTCTTTATGGGTGCCGACCAGATTGGATATGTGCCTCGGACGCTCAACCTTATCATTTCCCGTCTGATGGATGCGGGTAAGGAGTTTTATGCCAAGGTGACGGAGGTGACGGAGCGGGGTGAGTGGGTACGTATCGAGGCTAAGATCTATATGGTGGAGTAGAGCCAAGAAAAAGCCCCCCTCTCTTTGGAGAAGGGGGCTTACTTAGTTGCTTGGGAGGGGTTATTTCCCTTTGTGGGTCATGATGTGGAGTACCTCTTTATCGGTTTCGGTCATGGCATCGCGGCCGATGGAGGTGAGGTTGTCAATGCTTTTGTCGATATCATCATCTACTACCCCTTCGTTGCTGGTGACCACTTTGTGTTCCATGGCAAGGAGGGAGGAGAGCATCGCTGAGCTGACACCACTAGTCACTTTGAGACTGCAACTAGGTTTGGCTCCGTCGCAGATCATACCTGTGAGGTTTCCGACCATATTTTTCACGGCAAAGCCAATCTGCTCCTTAGTCCCACCCATCAAGTAGGTGATGCCACATGCACTGCCTGTGGAGGCAACTACACAGCCACAAAGGGCGGAGAGGCGACCTAGCTTCTGCTTGATGTAGATGACCATAAGGTTGCTGAGCATCAATGCACGAATCCTCTTTTCTTCACTCACGCCCTCTTCTTCAGCAAAGGTAAGCACTGGCATCGTGGCCGTAATCCCTTGATTGCCACTTCCCGAATTGCTCATCACGGTTACAGGAGCTCCATCCATTCGGGCATCACAGGCGGCACTGGTGCTAGCAAGGAGACGAGTGTAGGCGGTGTCTCCTAGGTATTTTAGCCCCAATTCTCCTTTGATCATACGGCCTACGGAGTGACCATACTGACCCTTTAGTGAGTACTGAGATGCTTGCTTATTGAGCCTTGCGGCCTCCTCTATAAATCGGATCTCCTCAAGTGGCATCTCTGTGGCAAATCGGTAGACTAGGTCGAATGTGAGCGGTACTTCGGGACCTTCGTAGAGCTGTGTGGTGCCCTCGTCCTCTTGACCTGAGTGGCTACCCTGTCCCTGCTGTGCTACACCATCGAGGGTGAGGCTCTTGAGGGCGGTATGATTCTTCTCGATAATAGCAATGGCGGTATGGCCTTCGCTATCCTGTAGGGTGGCTTCTATGTAGAGTTTATCTACCTCTCCATCTTTTAGGCGGATGGTGATGATGCCCGCCTCCATAAGTGCCTTGGCTTTGGCAAACTGCTCCTCCGAGAAGTGGTCTAGCACGGTGAGCTCTTTTTCGGGTGCTGCTATCACCGCTCCTAGTGCTATGGCGATAGGTAGTCCTATCATACCAGTACCAGGAATGCCTACGCCCATAGCGTTTTTCAGAATGTTGGCACTTAGGTCGAGCGTGATAGACTTAATCTCTCCTGGTAGAATGGCTGAGGCGTGTGCCACAGTAAGTGCCACTGCCACGGGCTCGGTACACCCTGTTGCTGGGAGCACCTCTCGGTGTATCATCTTGATGATATTGAGCTGAAGTTCTCTTTCCATAATAGTCTCTATAATAGTATTTGTGTGGTGTTTAGTTATCGTCGCATAAAGATACCTTCTTTACAACTATTTTGCAACCCCCTTCTACCCTTATCACTCTTTTTTTAGTAGCTTTGCACAGTATATATATATGAGATGAGATGATGAATAAAGAAATGTACCAGATGCGGGGTGTCTCTGCCGATAAGGAGGATGTACATGCCGCTATTAAGAATATCGATAAAGGGCTCTATCCACAAGCTTTTTGCAAGATTCTGCCCGACCTGCTGGGCGGTGACCCCAACTATTGTAGCTTGATGCATGCTGATGGGGCGGGGACTAAGAGTAGCCTTGCCTATGCCTATTGGCGTGAGACGGGTGACCTCTCTGTATGGAAAGGGATAGCACAAGATGCCTTGGTAATGAATCTTGATGACCTTCTCTGCGTGGGAGCGGTGGATAATATATTGGTTTCTAGCACTATCGGACGAAATAAGCGTCTGATCCCTGGCGAGGTAATCGCAGCCATTATCAATGGTACGGAGGAGCTCCTGGAGCAGCTTCGAGGGCTGGGTGTAGGTATTTACTCGACTGGTGGTGAGACTGCCGATGTGGGGGACTTGGTACGTACCATCATCGTGGACAGTACGGTGAGCTGTAGGATGAAGCGGTCGGATGTGATCAATAATGCCAATATCAAGGGCGGGGATGTGATCGTGGGACTAGCCAGCTACGGCCAAGCAACCTATGAGGAGAGCTACAATGGAGGAATGGGAAGTAATGGGCTCACCTCTGCGCGGCATGATATATTTGGTAAGGAGGTGGCACGAAAATACCCTGAGAGCTTTGATGGGGCTCTCCCCGATGAGGTGGTCTATGTGGGCAAGCGTACGCTTACAGAGCCTGTGGAGGGTTTGGATATAGACTATGGTAAATTGGTGCTTTCGCCTACACGTACTTATGCACCTATCGTGGCCAAGATGCTTCAGGAGATGCGTGGGGCGATCCACGGTATGGTGCACTGTACTGGCGGGGCTCAGACCAAGGTGCTTCACTTTGTGCAAGGGAAGCGAGTGATCAAGGATCAGTGGCATCCGATCCCTCCACTCTTTGAGGTGATTGCTAGGGAGGGTAAGACGCCACCGAAGGAGATGTACAAAGTATTCAATATGGGTCATCGCCTTGAGGTTTACCTGCCAGAGTCGGAAACTAATACTTTGATAAAGCTCTCTGAAAGCTTTGGTGTGCCTGCAAAGGTGATAGGTAGAGTGGAGGAGGTAGCACAAAATGAATTGATCCTTGATACTCCACTTGGGCATTTTGAATACCACTAAAAAGGGATGGCTAAGAAATTTGATATACTAGCGAGAACTGAGGGGCTTAAGGAACGCTTTGAGGAGGTTCAGATCTTGATTACTGACCCAAGTGTGATCAGTGATCAGAAGCGGTTTATGCGTCTTAGCAAGGAGTATAAGGAGCTGGAGAACCTGACGAAGAAGAGCGACGAGTATCGGTTGCTTCTCGCCAATTTGGAGGAGGCTCAGACGATAGTTGCCGAGGAAAGTGATGATGAGCTACGGCACATGGCTGAGGATGAGATCGAGGCGATTCGGGAGCAGCTGCCAACGATGGAGGAGGAGATTAAGTTGCTGTTAATTCCTAAGGATCCTGAGGACGATAAGGATGCAATAGTGGAGATACGTGGCGGTACGGGAGGGGACGAAGCGGCACTATTCGCGGGTGACCTCTACAAGATGTATGTGAAGTACTGCGAAAGCCAAGGCTGGAGGTGTAGTACCTCCTCATTTAGTGAGGGTACGTTGGGGGGATTTAAGGAGATTGTCTTCAAGGTGGAGGGAGATGGAGTCTATGGCAAGCTAAAGTATGAGTCTGGCGTGCATCGTGTGCAGCGTGTCCCCGCCACGGAAACGCAAGGGCGGGTGCATACCTCGGCAGCAACGGTAGCTGTATTGCCTCAGGCAGATGAATTTGATGTGGAGGTGAAGGAGTCGGATATCCGCGTAGATACTTTTTGCTCTTCAGGAGCAGGGGGGCAGTCAGTGAATACCACCTATTCGGCAGTTCGTCTCACGCATATCCCTACTGGCATTGTGGTACAGAGCCAAGATGAGCGGTCGCAGCTGAAAAATAAGGCTCGGGCGATGGAGGAGCTTCGAACACGTATATACAATATGGAGTATCAGAAGTATATCGATGAGATTGCCTCCAAGCGAAAGACTTTGGTAAGTACCGGTGATCGTTCGGCAAAGATACGTACCTACAACTTCCCTCAAGGGCGGGTGACAGACCACCGCATTGGGCTAACGGTCTACCAACTGAGTGATGTACTGGATGGAGATATTCAGCAGTTTATTGATGCGCTTACCGTGGCGGAGAATGCAGAGCATCTAGCTTCTGCAGAGATGTAGCCTAGGCTGTCCCAAATAGAGCTATTAGTACCTTTACAATATTATCATTTATGAAACAATTCTTGCGAAAAGTGCACCTTTGGCTCTCGGTGCCATTTGGGGTTTTTATTACGTTGATCTGCCTAACGGGTGGTCTCTTGATTATAGAGAAAGACCTTATCCGTAGAGGTGACTCCTCGTTGGTTTATGTGAAGCCAGAGGGAGAGCCAATGGAGATGAGCCTGCTTTGCTCAAAGGTGCTAGAGACTCAGCCCGAAGGGGCTAAGATATCGGGAGTAACGATTTATCCCGACCCCAGTAAGTCTTATGAGGTGGCTATTGCGCCGCCTTATCGTAAGACTATCTATGTAGATCTATATCGGGGCGAGGTGCTAGGGGCGTATGAGCGCTCCGCCTTTTTCACCACGGTCTCTCTGATTCACCGTCGAATGCTTGATAGCACAAAGGAAGCAGTAGTCGGTAAGCAGGTGGTAGGGGTTACTGTTTGGGCTTTTGTATTCATCTTGATCTCGGGTATTGTCTTGTGGTGGCCTAGTCGCTGGAGTAGGTTAGGACGCTCTCTGAAGATACGCTTTGGCCGTGGGCGAAGGGTACTGTGGTACGACCTTCACGTGGTGCTAGGCGTTTTCGCTACTCTAATACTACTGGGCTCCGCTGTGACTGGTCTTATTTGGACTTACGATTGGTTTGAAAAGCCTATGTACAAGCTTTTTGGTGCCTCTCAGCCTTCTGAGAAGCCACCTCATGCCTCTATCCAAGAGATTGGAGATGGGTATGTAGCGTGGGGTGTAGCGGTGAAGCAGATCCCATTGGAGAAGTATGCTTCTTTGAGAGTGCAGAAAGGAGTGGTGAAGGCTTCGCTAACAGGTTGGGGCAATGCTAGAGCTACTGACGATTACCGCTTTGACCCTGTAAGTGGGGAATTACAGGAGGTGACTAAGTATGCCGATAAGGAGAGGTACGAGAAAGTGAGTGGCTGGATCTCATCTATTCATCTTGGAAGATGGGGTGGTACCTTTTCACGTCTGCTCACTTTTTTGGCAATGATCATAGGCGCTTCACTACCTATTACTGGCTATTATCTATGGTGGAAGCGGATTTACCGCCCTCGTAAGAAGCGTGAATTGTGCTAAGAAGGCTTAAATAGGGGGCTTTTAATCTATAAGTATTGTAATTGCTAGTTATCTCTCTTCAATCTGTGTTAAAAGAGGGCGGCTTGCTCTCTTTCTTTCACAATTTATACCTACATTTGCCTATGAAAGGACAGTCGGAAAGTGGAGTAGGCTTACGAAAAGCTAGCTTTTGACTGTAACTATTTAATAACATAGAAAATTGTAAATGATGAAGAAGATTATTTTAGCAGCTATTGCTAGTACAGTTTTTGCGATCGGTGCAATGGCACAGTATCGTCCAAGTGTAATTGTGAGTGCAGGATATCAAGGTGCCAACATCAGTGGTTTTAACGACTCTAAGATCGCTTCTGGTGCTCGTGCAGGTGTAGCCCTAGACTTCGGTGTTTTGAATACCGGTGGTATGGAGCTCAGCGTACAGCCTGGTCTTAACTTCTCTATGAAGGGCTTCTCTTATGGTGATAAGGAGGATATCAAGAACTCACTTTACTACATCGATCTACCTATCCTAGCTAACCTACGCTTTGGTGTAACCGAAGGTCTTAATGCCTTTGTTAATGCTGGTCCTTACCTAGCTTATGGTGTTGGTGGATCTGCAAAGGTTGGTGATAATAAGGACAAGTCCAATCCATTTAAGGAGACTACTATTGCAGGAAAGTCAATCCGCGCATACAATCCATTTGATTGGGGTCTTCAGGTAGGTGCAGGTCTAGAGTATCAGCGTGTAATGCTTTCTGTAGGTGCACAGTTTGGTATGTATGATGTTACCAAGAACTATACAGTTGATATTCCTGTTGTTGGTAAGAAAGAATTTGGTGACACTAACAAGAATAGTGCATTCTTCGTAACTGCAGGTTATCGCTTCTAATAAAAGAAGGTTCTTGTATAATGAGAGAGGTACACTCCTATGGGGTGTACCTCTCTTTTTTCATACTTACATAGGAGCTATTATTCTGCAGATATCAAGACTGTAGGATAGGGTCTATCAAGACCCTATCCAACGGAGAGCACGTGGGTTAAGGACCTCGGAGAGGTCCGTGTTAAATAGGCACAGGTCGGAGGGGCAGAGCCCCGAACGACTGGGGGTAAGCAATGGCACACGTATATACTCGCCCCCTTGTGGGTCGGACATAGTCATGCGACCGATCGCTTTTGTGCAATTGTCTCTCCAAGTATTTGTTTTCTGACTAATAATCTATTACATCAACCTCTTATTCCGTATGCGTGCGGAAT
>NZ_HF988841.1:0-734 GCF_000435035.1 Porphyromonas sp. CAG:1061
AATACAAACGTAAATAATGTATGGAATAGAAAATGCAAAGATTCATATTTATATGCCAAAAGAGAATATAACTTCCGATTTAATTAGAACCTAGACGGACAAATTAAATAAGGTTAATCCAAAAAATGAGTTCGAAATACGAAGCATTGATGAATATGTTAAATAAACGTTTATGATAGTAGTAGAAAAAATAAGAGACCTTGATATCGCAAAACAACAGTTTGATTTTGATAGTGATATTGAAGAGTCTGTGGATTATCAAAGTTGGGTAGATTATATTGATAACAACCACAAATTATTCGTATGGTTTGAGGATACAGAGGATGGAAAAGAGGTATTGAGTAAAATTGATAGCTTTCCCCTGAAGATGCAGCAATCATTGCTCTCCTTGCTTAATAGGGTTCGGTGTTTTGCAAAATTCAATTCTAAGAAAGGACATTACGACTTGAGTGCGGCGTGCTCTAGCGAGAGCAAAAGAGTATCTATTTCTTTTGAGCGAAAACCGACAATCGAAGAATTGAGGCTATTTTTGGATATGGCTAATTACTTAGGGGCATATTTATTATTTGATAGGAAAAAGATAATTGATGCAGAGGTGATTGAAGAATTGGAAAAAGCACTTTAAAAGAAAAATACGTATGAGACAATTGAGAATGGGACGAAATGTCTTTATGACAAGAAGCTGGCGATTTTAAAATGGGGTGGCTGAACTGAAGCGAGCACAAGAAATAAAT
>NZ_HF988842.1:0-7503 GCF_000435035.1 Porphyromonas sp. CAG:1061
CTTAGTTGCAACTCGCCGATTGCTTAGTTGCAACTCAACTTTTGGCCTGCTCAGCTCTTAGATTTTTGGGGAAGTTATCGGGGGATAGCTTCTATCTAATTTAAGTAAATAGGTGCTTTCTTATTTAGAAATTGGTAAGATTGAGGTGATAATTAGATTAGTTATGAAAATATTATATATATTTGTAGGTAGTAATAGTTGCATTATTAATATTATGACGGAGAACGAATTTAGATTATTATTTGATACCAATCCTAAGAATCTGCAGTATAAGCGACAGATTGTGGAGTATCTAGTGGATAATGGTCCTGAGACCTTGCCGGTATTGGCTCGCTTCTTGGGGGTGAGTGTGCCGACGATCAGTAAGCTGGTGGGGGAGCTGGTGGATCATGGGCTCTTGCGTAATTTTGGTAAGCTGGAGGCCTCTACCGGTCGGCACCCCTTTCTATTTGGGCTGACCGATAAGGACTTTTACTTCCTAGGGGTGGACTTTTCTTCCGAGCATATTAGCTTTGTATTGATGGACTTCTCGGGTAATCAGGTGCACTCCCAGATGGATATCCCCTTTAGGTTTGCCAATACAAAGGAGTGCCTTAATACTATTTGCAATGAAGTCAATAATTATATGGATCACGAAATAGATGTGCCACGTCACTCTATTGTGAGCATCGGTATCAATATTCTGGGCCGTCTCAATCCACATACTGGCTATAGCTATACCTACTTTAATTTTGAAGGGACTCCTCTCGCCACCTATTTTACTAATACCTTCGGCATCCCTACATTTATCGATAACGACTCGCGTGCTGCTGCATACGGGGAGTATATGTTGCATTATCGGCAGAAAGGGGAGAATCTGCTCTTCGTGCATGCTACGTGGGGGCTTGGCCTAGGCATCATTATCAATGGTGAGCCCTATGCGGGAAAGTCGGGCTTTAGTGGAGAGTTTGGGCATACCCATTGCTATGAGAATGAAGTGATTTGCCACTGCGGCAAGAAGGGGTGCCTAGAGACTGAAGCCTCTGGACGTGCTATGCACCGTAAGTTTATTGAGCGTGTGAAGCAGGGTGACCGCTCTATCATCACAGATAGTGGAAAGAAGATTGAGGATATCACGCTGGATGACCTGATTGAGGCAACGCTGAAGGAGGATATGCTCTGTATTGAGATTCTGGAGGAGGTGGGTGAGCAGCTAGGCTTGCATTTGGCCAACCTCATCAATATCTTCAACCCTCATGTGGTGGTGATTGGTGGTCCGCTGGCACAGGTGGGTGACTACCTTATCCACCCCATCCAAAGTGCTATACGTAAGTATTCGCTCAACATGGTCAACCAAGATACCGAACTAAAGCAGTCTATCCTCCTCCGCTATGCTGGTGTGATGGGGGCTTGTATGCTGGCAAGGAAAAAGGCAATCGCCTCCCTCACTGATTGACATAGTCTTTTCCGTAAAATAAAGGTCGTTCAAAGCGTTGGCTCTGAACGACCTTTGTTCTGTATGCTTAGATCTCTTGTTTATCTATTCTGCTGTTTTCTTGATGCGGGCAAGATAGCAGGAGCGACAGAGGCAGGCGTATTCTTTCATAGCTCCAAGCACTACTACGCGGTCATCGTCGCCAAGGCGATAGGAGAAATTGGCTGGGGCGCCACAGTCCATACAGACCGCATGCACCTTCGTGACTCTATCAGCGATACTCATCAGAGCCGGCATAGGCCCGAAGGGACGACGCATAAAGTCCATATCCAGTCCTGACACGATCACCCGAATGCCATTATCCGACAATTTCTGACAAACGTCTATGATGCCGTTATCAATAAACTGAGCTTCATCTATGCCCACCACATCTGCGTCCTTAATCAGGTCTAGCATTTGTGCTGAGTTGGAAATAGGGATGCTTGGAATGGAGTTTTTGTCATGACTTACCACATTCGTGGCATGGTAGCGGGTATCGGTGACCGGCTTGAAAACCACCACCTTGAGTCGTGCGATCAGAGCCCTCTTGATACGTCGCATCAGCTCCTCCGTCTTGCCCGAAAACATTGAGCCGCAGATTACCTCAAGCACTCCTGTCCGCACCCCTTGTTGGTGATATCCTTCTGTGATTTGATCGTCTAGTGTCATATCTTATCAAGTTATTCTTTACGTAGTTTGGCAAATTTAAGAATCAATTGGCGAACTGAGTTATCCTCCAATCGCACACTCACTTTACTTCCCATAATTGAAGTCTCCACGAAACCTAGGATTTCACACCTTCCTAGATGATTGTGATAGACGATGTCCCCTTTCTTTAGGTCGGTATCGGCCGCCGTATCTGTCAGCACCTCATTATCTCTACCACTTGGGCCATCACTACCTACCTGCCGACTATGCTTGATGCGAGTCATCCGCTTTGGAGCAGAGGGAGTGGGGGGAAGGTCACGATGCAATTGCTGTAGCTTTTCAATGGCTTTCTCCATAACTCCTCCCGAAACGATTCCAGAGTTATCTTTCACATACTTCGGGTCTAGCTCCCTCAGGAATCGACTTGGCATGGCCATATTAGTTTGCCCATTTACCATCCTCTCCCTCGCATAGCTTAGGGTACAGTGTTCTTTCGCACGTGTAATCGCCACGTAGAGTAAGCGACGCTCCTCCTCAATATCAGCAATTCCAGTGCTTCTATTACTTGGGATAATGCCTTCCTCAAGTCCTACACAAAAGACGTGGTCAAATTCAAGGCCTTTGGAGGCGTGTATGGTCATCAAGGTCACCTTTGGGGTGTCGTCGTCTTCAGTGTCTTGGTCGGTATAAAGCGTCATCTCCCTTACAAAGTCCTCAAGAGAGGGCTCTTCTTCGCCTTGCTCCAGTTTTCTTCGGGTGATAAAATCATCTAGGGCACTCACCAGCTCCGCAATGTTGTCCATTCTAGACTGTCCCTCTACGCTCCCATCATTGTACATCGCCTTTAGCCCTGTTAGTTCAATTACCTTCTGGAGATAGGGGATCGGGGCTAGATCATCAGCTAGACTTGTAATCACCTCTATCAGCTCCACGAAAGCACTTAGCTTGCTAATCCCTGCACCTCGCACCACACCTGAGAGTTGCTCTGGACTTTTGGCGGTGCTCATTAGAGACAACCCCTTTTTATTGGCCACTTTGGCGATGCCTTCAAAGGTCACAGCTCCGATCCCTCTTGCCGGCACATTGTAGACCCTTCGGAAGGCTTCGTCGTCGTCCGGATTGATTACTAACCTTAGATAAGCGAGTAAATCCTTCACCTCCTTTCTATCAAAAAAGGAGAGACCACCATAGATGCGGGTGGGGATGCTAAACATCTTGAGATACTGCTCTAGCAATCTACTCTGTGCATTGGTGCGATATAGAATGGCAATATCCTCAGGGTTGGTATCTGAATGGATGAGTTGATTGACCTGTGCTGCCACCTGCTGAGCCTCCATAGGTGCACTAAACGACTCAAAAAGCAGTGATTTCTCACCTTTACCAGCTACCGCCTCCACCACCTTAGGGATCCGCTTTTCATTTTTGGCGATCAACCCATTAGCTAGCTCCACAATATTGCCAGTCGAGCGGTAATTCTTGGTGAGCTTAAATAGCTTAGCCCCTGGGAAGGTAGTTTGGAAGTTGATGATATTATCTATCACCGCCCCTCTAAAAGAATAAATACTCTGAGCATCATCACCCACTACCATCAGCTCCGTAGAAGGTCCTTTGAGTTGCTGTACTATCTTGTGCTGTACCCTATTCGTATCTTGGTACTCATCGATGAGAATATACCTAAACCGCTCATGAAATGACACTTTTACATCTTCATGCTGTTGCAACAGTCGAAGCATATTCAGCAGAAGGTCATCAAAGTCCATTGCATTAGCTCGTTGGCACCTCGTCTCGTACTCCCGATATATTTTCGGCAATGCGGGTACGCTTTTTCGGAGGTCATGCCTGTGGGCTACCATCTCATCTGCTAGGTCTCTAGGCGAAAGCCCACTATTTTTAGCATTAGAGATCTCCGCCTGAATGTAGCTAGGCTTGTACATCTTTTCATCTAGTTGGAGCTCTTTCACGATCATCTTCACCAAAGACTTAGAGTCGGTGGTATCATAGATTGTATACGAATGATTGTACCCTAAGCGGTCGGCATAGCTCCTCAAAAAGCGAGCAAATACCGAGTGAAACGTCCCCATAGTGATCAATCCTGCCACCGGGCCTCCTACCAGTGTGCCGATACGCTCTCGCATCTCCCGAGCTGCTTTATTGGTAAAGGTGAGTGCTAATATCTGGAACGGAGCCACCCCTTCGGTAAGGAGGTAGGCGATCTTTGTGGTGAGCACCCTTGTTTTGCCCGACCCAGCACCTGCCAGTATCAGGCTATCAGAGCCGCTATGGACTACCGCCTCTTTTTGCTCAGGATTGAGCTCCTTAAGTAGTTTTTCTCTATTCATTTTTGCTTTAATTCATCCCTTAAGAAAGGAGTGGTATACCCCTTATCTTGTGCGATCATCTCTTCTGGAGTTCCTTCAAAAACAATGCGACCTCCCTTTTCGCCTCCCTCAGGACCTATCTCAATGATATGATCCGCCACTTTGATGACATCTAAATTGTGCTCAATGATCACTACCGTATTGCCTTTGTCTACCAATTTCTGAAGAATATTCATCAGTACCCGGATATCCTCAAAATGAAGTCCTGTAGTGGGTTCATCGAGGAAGTAAACCGTCTTCCCCGTATCCCGCTTCATCAATTCTGTGGCGAGTTTTACACGTTGTGCTTCTCCACCAGATAGCGTATTGCTCGACTGTCCTAGCTTGATGTAGCCCAGCCCCACATCTTGTAGGGCCTTTATCTTCCGTAGGATATTTGGCTGGGTGTCGAAAAACTCTACCGCCATATTCACTGTCATATCCAGTACATCGGCGATTGATTTTCCTTTGTACCTCACCTCCAACGTCTCCCGATTATAGCGACGCCCTTTACACGTCTCGCACGGCACATAGACATCGGGTAGGAAGTTCATCTCAATCTTTTTATAACCATTGCCTTTGCAGGTCTCACATCGTCCACCCTTCACATTAAACGAGAAACGCCCTGGCTTATAGGCACGAATCTTGCTCTCTGGCATCTCCACAAAGAGATTGCGGATATCTGTAAACACCCCCGTATAGGTCGCAGGATTGCTTCGTGGCATCTTTCCAATGGGTGATTGATCTACCTGCACCACCTTATCCACCTCTTCGATCCCCTCAATCGTTTTATAGGGTAGGGGTTCCTCCAATGAGCGATAAAAGTGCTTGGAGAGGGCTGGGTAAAGGGTGTCATTGATGTAGGTTGACTTCCCGCTCCCCGATACCCCCGTCACCAGTACTAGCTTTCCTAATGGAATCTCTAGCGTATCCCCTTTGAGATTATTCCCAGTGGCGCCAATCAATCGGAGCGAGCTTCCTTTCCCCTTTCTCCGACTAGTAGGCACCTCTATAGCCTTGGTGCCATTAAGATACTGTGCTGTAAGGGTGTCCGCCTTGAGCATCTCCTTTGGCGTGCCACTATAGATTACCTTTCCACCCTTGCGTCCAGCTCCAGGACCCATGTCTACGATGTAGTCTGCTGCCAGCATCATATCCTTATCGTGCTCTACCACGATCAGCGAATTGCCTTGATCCCGAAGTCGTTTTAGTGATTCTATCAGCCTTGTATTATCTCTCTGGTGCAGGCCGATGCTCGGCTCATCTAGAATATAAAGCACATTTACCAGCTTACTCCCCAGCTGTGTAGCCAGCCTAATCCTCTGCATCTCTCCGCCCGAAAGCGAACCAGTGGTGCGATTGAGCGTGAGATAGTCCAACCCCATCTCTAGCAGAAACTCCAGACGGTTCACAATCTCCTTGATAATCTCCTTCGCCACCACCTTCTTCCGCTTCTCAATCTTGTCGGAGACCCCCTTGATCCACTCTAGCAGTTTAGGAAGCGACCAATTACAAACCTCAGAAATATCGTGCCCATCAATCTTAAAAGAGAGTGCTACCTTATTCAATCGCTTACCTCCGCAAGATGGACAACACTTGTAAGTACTAAACTGATTGGCCCACTTACGTATTTTGCTCGATTCCTCCTCGTCTGCTAAAGCCCTGAGATAGGCAATCAGCCCATCATACGAAAAGAGACGCTCCACCTTACCTGTTGCCTCCACTTTGTGCTTGAGAGGATAGTCTACACCATTCATAATATCATCCATCAGCTCCTCTGGAAACTCCTTAATCGGATCATTGATGGTGAAACCGTGGTGCTCAGTGATCGCCTCTAGTTGCTTAAATATCATATTGGGCTTAAAGTTGCCCAATGGAGCCAGTCCTCCCTGACGAATGGTTCGAGAGGGGTCGGGGATGATCTTGCTCATATCAGGAGCCGGAACCTCCCCAATGCCCTTACACTTGGGGCAAGCTCCCTGGGGTGAGTTAAAGGAAAAGGTATGTGGTGCTGGCTCTTCAAAGCTTTCGCCCGTCTCGGCATCCATCAATCGCTTACTGTAAAATAGGGGCTCCTCTGTAGATTGATACTTCTGAACCATCACGACGCCTTTTCCAAGATGAAGTGCCACTCGAAGTGCCTCCTTTAACCGAGAAAGCGACTCTTCATTCTCTTGTAGAGCCAACTTATCAATAAGCACCTCTACCCTATGGTTTTGGTATCGTGCTAATGCCAGTCCGGGTTTCAGCTCCAGCATCTCTCCGTCGGCACGAACATAGAGATAGCCCTTTCGTCGCATACTCTCCAGAAGCTCCCGGTAGTGCCCTTTTCGATCCCGCACTATCGGGGCAAATATTTGGATGCGTTGGTTGTTGAAGTCCCTACATACCATAGCGAAGATTTGCTCCTCATTGTGGCTGACCATCGCCTTGCCCCCTTTGCTATAAGCGGTAGCGGTGCGTGCATAGAGCAGTCGCAAAAAGTCATAGATTTCTGTCGTGGTGCCTATGGTACTCCTTGGGTTCTTGACAGTGGTCTTTTGCTCGATGGAGATAACAGGCGAGAGCCCAATGATTTGGTCTACGTCTGGACGTTCGAGATTACCGAGGAAGCCTCTTGCGTATGCCGAAAAGGTCTCAATATAACGTCTGTTCCCCTCCGCATATATGGTGTCAAAAGCAAGCGACGACTTTCCACTACCACTCAAGCCTGTGACTACAGCAAGTGAATGGCGAGGAATCTCTACATCTATATCTTTGAGATTGTGTTCGCGAGCCCCCAGCACCACCAATTGTTGCTCTTGTGACTGGCTATTTATATTATTATTCTTGTCCATTTTTACTACCCTATATGACTTGCAAACTTAACCATTTTATTTGAGGTGTTCATCTAAAATAATAGATGGGGTCAGCAGATTCTCCTTGCGGGTTAGCCCCCTTGTCAAGAACAAGACAATTACATGGGTAGATCGCCATCTCAATGTGCCTCCATAAAACCTCCATGCTAGTAGGGAAAAGTTGAGATGCAACTAAGCAATCGGCGAG
>NZ_HF988843.1:0-3378 GCF_000435035.1 Porphyromonas sp. CAG:1061
GGTAGAGAGTGATTCTCTACCAGCCCTTTACTTATTGTGTCTGTTGCTTAAGAAGATTACTTCTCCTCAGCCTGATAAGGTGCGTCAAGATTGAACTCTGAGCGTAGCTTGTACTTGTAGTACCTGCGCTGAGCATCTTGCTGAGCTACTGCGAATAGCTCCTCTGCCTCTTGTGGATACTTCTTAGCAAGTGAGTTGTAACGCACCTCACCCATTAGGAAGTCGTGGAACTTAGACCAATCTGGCTCCTTAGAGTCGAGGCTAAATGGATTCTTACCCTCGTTGATGAGCTCAGGATTGTATCTCCATAGGTGCCAGTAACCGCACTCTACTGCCATCTCCTCTTCACGCTGGCTCTTACCCATACCGGCCTTCAGTCCGTGCTCGATACATGGTGAGTAAGCGATCACTACAGATGGGCCATCGAATGCCTCAGCCTCGCGGATCGCCTTGAGGGTCTGAGCGTGATTTGCACCCATTGCTACTTGTGCTACATAGATGTAACCATAGGTGGTCATCATCAGGCCAAGGTCCTTCTTGCGGATACGCTTACCTGAAGCAGCGAACTTAGCAATAGCACCGGTAGGAGTACTCTTAGAGCTCTGTCCACCAGTATTGGAGTAAACCTCGGTATCAAGGATGAGAACATTGACATTCTCGCCACTAGCGAGTACGTGGTCAAGACCACCGAAGCCGATATCGTAGGCCCAACCGTCACCACCGATGATCCACTGGCTGCGCTTCACAAAGTAATTGGAAAGTGCATCAAGTGTACGGATCTCTGCGTGATTGCTCTTACGGATCTCTGGGATAATCTTATCAGCGATCTCACGGCTCTTATCGGCATCCTCGCGGTTGTCGTACCACTCACGTAGTAGCTCCACATTGATTGGAGCCTCCTTAGCACCGTCAAGGATATCCTTTACGTAGTGCTCTAGACGCTCACGGAGCTTAAGAGCAGCGGTGTGCATACCGTAACCGAACTCTGCATTATCCTCGAATAGAGAGTTAGCCCAAGCTGGTCCCTGACCACATAGGTTGGTGGTGTAAGGAGTACTTGGAGAAGAAGCAGAGTAGATAGAAGAACAACCAGTAGCGTTGGCTACCATCTGACGAGTACCAAATAGCTGAGTAAGTAGCCTTACATAAGGAGTCTCACCACAACCTGCGCAAGAACCGCTAAACTCGAATAGAGGCTTAGCAAATTGAGAGTTCTTCACGTTGGCCTTAACGTCTACTAGGTGTGCCTTGTTGGTTACATTCTTGTAAGAGTAATCCCAAAGTGGCTGTAGAGGTAGCTGGCTTTCGATAGGCTTCATCTCTAGAGCCTTGCCATTCTTATTACCTGGGCAGATATCAGCACAGTTGCCACAACCCATACAGTCAAGCACGTCTACCTGCATACGGAACTGAAGACCAGCGAATGGCTTACCAATTGCCTTGAGTGTCTCGTATCCCTCTGGTGCATTCTTCACCTCCTCCTCATCGAGTAGGAATGGACGAATAGTGGCGTGAGGACATACGTACGCACACTGGTTACACTGGATACAGTTCTCGATCTTCCACTCTGGTACAAGAGCTGCTACACCACGCTTCTCGGAGTTGGAAGTACCATTCTCCCAAGTACCGTCTTCGCGACCCTTAAATGCAGATACTGGCAGACCGTAACCCTCGCGAGCATTGATCACCCTTACTACATCTCTTACGAATGGGGTGTCGTCTGGGTGTACCTCGATCTCGTCATCTGGAAGGTTAGCCCACTCAGGCTTAACTGGAACCTTTACGAGTAACTCACCACCCTTATCTACAGCTTGGTAGTTTTTGCTTACCACTGCATCACCCTTGTGTCCGTAAGACTTCATGATGAACTTCTTCATCTGCTCTACAGCTAGCTCGTAAGGGATTACACCGGTAATCTTGAAGAAAGCCGATTGCAAGATGGTATTGGTACGGTTGCCAAGACCAATCTCCTGAGCTATCTGAGTAGCATTAATCATGTAGAAGTTGATCTCATTCTGAGCGAAGTACCTCTTCATCTTATTTGGCAGGTGCTTCTCAACCTCATTAACATCCCAGATGCTATTGAGTAGGAAGGTACCGCCTCTTCTCAGCCCCTTAGTAAGGTCGTACATACGCAGATAGGCAGGTACGTGACAAGCTAGGAAGTGAGGCTGATTTACGTAGTAAGTACTACGGATCTTCTTATCTCCGAAGCGGAGGTGGCTACAGGTGAAACCTCCCGACTTCTTAGAGTCGTACTGGAAGTAAGCCTGTACATACTTATTGGTGTTGTCACCGATGATCTTGATAGAGTTTTTATTAGCACCTACGGTACCATCACTACCAAGACCGTAGAACATACACTCATAAGCACCGTTATCGAGCTCAGGATCCTGCTCTACAGGAAGAGAGGTAAAGGTTACATCATCTACGATACCTACGGTGAAGTGATTCTTTGGCTCTGGTAGCTCAAGGTTTTTGAATACAGCTACAATCTGGCCAGGAGTGGTATCCTTACTTGAAAGACCATAGCGACCACCCACTACGATAGGAGCATTCTCGGTACCATAAAGGGCACTCTTAACATCGCTATAAAGTGGCTCACCTACAGAACCGCTCTCCTTAGTTCTATCCAATACTGCAATACGCTTCACGCTCTTTGGAATAGCACCTAGGAAGTGCTTTACTGAGAATGGGCGATAGAGGTGTACGGTGAGCATACCTACCTTCTTGCCTTGGCTATTGAGGAGGTCTACCACATCCTTACACATCTTGGTCATGGAGCCCATGGCGATGATCATATGCTCAGCATCATCAGCACCATAGTAATCGAAAAGATGATACTGACGGCCAGTAATCTTGGCAATCTCATCCATATACTCCTGCACTACATCTGGCACAGACTGGTAGAAGATATTGCTAGCCTCACGAGCTTGGAAGAATACGTCGTCATTCTGTGCGGTACCTCTAGTAGCAGGGCTATCAGGAGCCAAAGCACGCTTGCGGAATGCATAAAGTGCCTCTTGGTCTACTAGTGGCTTAAGGTCTTCCATCTGCATCTCCTCGATCTTTTGGATCTCGTGAGAAGTACGGAAACCATCGAAGAAGTGAATGAATGGCACTCTTGTCTTGATAGCTGCAAGGTGAGCCACAGCTGCAAGGTCCATTACCTCTTGTACCGAAGCGGTAGAGAGCTGTGCGAAGCCAAGTCCACGTGCACTCATCACGTCCTGGTGGTCACCAAGGATAGAAAGTGCGTGTGAAGCTACGGTACGAGCAGCCACATGGAATACGCCTGGGAGTAGCTCACCAGCGATCTTGTACATATTGGGGAGCATCAGGAGTAGACCCTGAGAAGCGGTAAAGGTAGAGGTAAGA
>NZ_HF988843.1:3387-8212 GCF_000435035.1 Porphyromonas sp. CAG:1061
AGGTAGAGGTAAGAGCACCAGCCTGAAGCGAGCCGTGTACTGCACCAGCGGCACCAGCCTCACTCTGCATCTCCTCTACTCGTACACGCTCACCGAAGATATTGAGGCGACCCTCAGCACTCCAAGCATCCACGTGCTCCGCCATGGTTGTAGACGGAGTGATAGGATAGATGGCAGCCACTTCGCTAAACATATAGGCAATATGTGCAGCGGCTTGGTTACCATCACAGGTAATAAATTTCTTTTCTTTAGCCATGTTACTGTCCTTTAATATGGTTGTAAATAATATTGTTTTTATCTTATTAATATAGCAGTCCAAACATCCAGATAGGCACTCCCGCTATGTCGCCATTCACTTCGTCGCTACAAAGGATATTAAGCGTATTAGATGGCGTGCTTCTTCGACGCACTCCTTTACAGATGAAACGCACTGGTAGCTGTCCGTTAATCAAGAAGTCTACACCCGACTCATCAGCTAGATTCACCTCCAACCCAGCATCTAGTACACTAGCGAGGAAGAGTGTCTTTGCCTCCAAAAGTGGCTGTGGCTCCTCCTCTCTGATCACCCTAAGGATATTGGTATCATTGAGAAAGACCCTATCCGGCTTCTTGGGATACTCCCCACCCTCCTTATATATCAGGCGTATCAGCCGAGCATCGGAGAGATACTTCAGATAGTTCATCACCGTAGCTCTACTGGTATCTATTGCTTCACTGAGAGAAGAAACATTCGTTACTCCATCACGCTGCCCGCTCACTAGGTAAAGCAACTTACGCAACTTTGGTAGATAGGTAGGGGCAATCTGACGGATATAAACCAAGTCTACCTCCAACAGCATATTCATATTCTTCGCAAGGTCCTCCGCGAAAAGAACTGCCTCCTCCCGATGAGGATAGTACCCTTTGCTGATGTATCCATCCAAAGCTAGCCACGGATCTACCTGTCGCCTTACCATCTTCTCAACTGACTGATAATCCGAAAAAATCTGGTCAATAGTCACGGTAGGGAGCGAAAGGTTGTAGTGATTATTGAGATACTCACGATAAGAGAACCCGTGAAGGTCACAAATCTTCATTTCCCCCTTGAGCTCTGGATACTCCTCCTCCAGCGTCATCACACTAGATGCGGTGAAGACAATAATCAGCTCAGGTAATTCTTTACGGCATTGCATCAACTCCCCTGCCCAGCCTGGATACTTAAATACTTGATCTAGCAGAAGTATCCGCCCACCTTCGTGGTAAAATCCCTTCGCAAAGTGATAGATTGTATGGCTTGAGAAGTAGAAGTGGTTGAGGTTGACATAAATAGCCCGCTCACCTTTTTGGCTAGTGAGCAGTTGACCCATCTGCATCAATTGGTGCGTCTTACCGATACCGCGTGTACCACGGATACAAATAAGTGGCAACTTTTCGGCAGAGGCAAGGCAGTGTAAAGTGCAATCACGGCTCGAAGCACAGCCCTGTAGACCTGCTTCCGACCGCTCCACGCCCTTCAACTCAAGGCACATATCTCCACTCAGAATGCTATTCATCCGACATAGTATTTATTTCCCACTGCAAAGATACCTCTAAATACTGAATTTGACAACTACAGATTACAGAAAAAGGTATTTAATCACGAAAGACAACCAAGTTCCATTAATTATGCCCTTGAACTAGGATGGGACAAAAAAATAGTCGCCATTATATTATTCAGTCAAATAAAAAATGACTAACTTTGACAAAAATACAAAGTAACCCTACAAGATGAATACAATAACTAGCAAACACTCAGCTCTCCTTGAGTACTTTTGCGGTAGCAAGCATAACCAAGAGGAGCTCGCCGAATTGACAGAAAGACTTCAATGTGTCCCTACTAAGGTAGAGAAATTTCGGTCGGGCCAATTTGTCGCGCATCAAGGCGATTCCATTGACTCCCTCGTGCTACTCACCAAGGGAGTAGTACGTATTGAGGTAGTTTCTCCCACAGGAGATCGGCTCTACACCAATGAGCACGAAGCTCCTTTTCCGCTCATTGCCTCACTTCTCTACTCATCAGAGCAGCGATTTGCCAACGATATCATCGCCGTCAAAGACTGCGAGATAGAATACTATGACCGAGAAATTGTTGAGAAGCTTTTGGAAGAGTGCCCCACCTTCCGCAGAGGTTTTCTCACCTTCAGTAGCAACCTTATCTACGGGCTTAGTCAGCAGCTACAGATATTCTCCATCCGCAAGATCAAGGGAAAGCTAGCTTACTTTATCCTACAAAAGATGGAGCCAAGTGGCTACTTCTCGCTCGACATGAGCGTCACTTCACTTGCAAAGTACTTTGGGGTGACCCGCTCGGCTCTCTCAAGAGTTATTTCAGAAGTGGCTAGTGATGGAGCAATCTACTACACCAGAGGGTTTGGCGAAGTACTAGACATAAAGAAACTAAGAGACTCCATCTAACCGCCCCCCAAAAGCTCAGGAAACTACCGCTATCAATGGCTCAATGCTCATTGATAGCGGTATTCCTTATATATAGGCTTTACTTACTGGTCTGACTCCTTCGGCACCACATCTTTGATGGAGAAAGAGGTTCGGTGCACTCGGTGATTGTAGTCCTGTACAATAGCCTGAAGCAGATGCGTATAATGTGCCACAATAGAGTCATTCGGCATCACGTCAGCTCCAGGCCCCGTTTGCAGGCGAGCTACTGGTGCCTCCACCCTCACTTCGCCATAAGGCGTCATTGCCACAGTCACCTCCTTTGCAAATAGTAGGTACTGATTATAGTAAAAGTTGAGCCCTATATGCTCCGCCTTTTCATCAAAAATATTCGCCCCATAGCTTAGTACAGGATTAGTGATCCCAAGCAGATACAAGAGCGTGGGCAGGATATCGGTATGCTGCACCACATACTCATCAACACAGCCTTTTAGTTTCCCTTGAGGATC
The DNA here is from genome assembly GCF_000435035.1 of Porphyromonas sp. CAG:1061. Classification (NCBI taxonomy): domain Bacteria; kingdom Pseudomonadati; phylum Bacteroidota; class Bacteroidia; order Bacteroidales; family Porphyromonadaceae; genus Porphyromonas; species Porphyromonas sp. CAG:1061. Next base: position 6,309 of record NZ_HF988843.1, read on the forward strand.
AAAGAACGCAATCGGTACTGCCGACTTACCTGGCAAGCACTGGTATAGAGGTTCATCGCTCACACTAGTATGGTCGGCGGTCAAGACGAAAAGCGTATTCTGATACCACGGCTCCTCCTTTACCCTTTCAAAGAACTTCTCAAGAGCAAAGTCGGCATACTGCACTGTGCGATGTATCGGCAGACTTCCTTCCTCAAACTTTTCCTCAAACTCATCAGGCAGCACAAAAGGATTGTGATTAGAAAGCGAGAAGTAAAACACTCCAAATGGCTGCTTCAGACTTTCAATATCCTTAGCCATGGCCAAACTAAATGGCAGGTCATGCACCGCCGACCCCGCCATCCCTATTCGGTCATTCGCAGCATCGGTATACTCCTTATCATAGCTCTCAGCCGTATACTGCTTTTCCACCCCCACTCTCTCCAGCATCTCAAAGAAGCCCATCATCCCCTCACGATCACCGTGATAAAACTTCAGGTCATAACCACTCTCCTTTAGCGAACGAGGTAGCCCAGTATCGTAGCTGGTATAGTGCTCAAAGTCCTTCTCCAGCCGACTTCGGTTATTAAAAGTAGCTCCAAAAGTAGGCATAGAGATATAAATAGCAGGGAAAGAATCAATCGACCGCTTCCCCGAGGCAAACCCATACTGGGCGTACAAGGTCTCTGGCAAAAGTCGATCAAGGAATGGAGTGAGACTATGGTCACTTGGAGTCTCTTTATTGAAGAACCCTACAAACTCCATAGCCATGCTCTCCATTTGGATAATCACCACATTTCGCCCACGCATAGAGCCAAAAAGGGTATCACCGTCCGAGAGAGGTGCTGCCTTATAATAAGGAGTAAAGTGGCGAGACAATTCTGCCTCAGAGTAAAAGGAATACTCCTGCCGCTCCGAGCCATCCTTCAAAATCGTCACAGGAGAATTAAGCACAATTGGGAACTGCTTAAAATCACTCATATAGCGAGCGCTCAATGCCATCAGATCACTAAAGCTCTTACCACCCAAATACCAAAAAGGCAGCAACACTATCACCAGAATAAGAGGCAACAATCCATCTCGCCACGAAAGAGTATCCCCTATAGGCTTACGCTCAAAGCGAACCATCCGATACCCAAAGACCCCTAGCAGTATAATCAAAGCAAAGGCTACCGTCAGAGGCCAGTAATCCACAATAAACTCACCATACAGAGAGCCAAAGTTAGCCCCTTCAAACTCACTGAATACATCGCGATTAATCCGCCTATAGACAAACGGATAATAGCCCGCATCAGAGATATTGGCAAAAGTAAAGAGTACGTAAGGCACGAAGTAGGCTGCATGCCGCACCCCTCTATACCAACCATATTCCTCTACCCTACTAGGTAAGAACTGGGCCACTCCCACCATAATATAATAGAGCAGAAACCCATAAGCCACCGCCATCATATCCAAGAGCAAGCCCCCCTGCATCAATCTTAGCAATTGCCCCACCCCTATCTCTGAAAAGAGGCTATAATTATAATAAAAGTAGACCAAGCGACACAGCTGCATCATCAATAATGCAAGAATCGTGTGCCAAAGGAGGACTACCCAGCGTTTATTTGTCGTCCACATTCAATACAAATCCTTATTAATTGGAGAATGCTCTCCCAATAGAGATACCACCTCATGATAGTACTTCTATAAAAAAACATTCCAATAGTCTTCTCTCAAAATTGGCACAAATGTACGAAATAATTCATTTAACGGGACAACACAGACAGTAACGTTCCCAAAAAAGGGCCATAGAATGCTCCCTATTACAGATATTTTTGGTAACATTGCAAATCCATTTATTGGAGAGGTGGCAGAGTGGACGAATGCGGCGGATTCGAAATCCGTTGTAGCACTAGTGCTACCGGGGGTTCGAATCCCTCCCTCTC
>NZ_HF988844.1:0-1515 GCF_000435035.1 Porphyromonas sp. CAG:1061
GGTACCACACCCGACGAACCGCAGGTGGGGGCGGTGGCGACCACGTGACCGGAGGCGTTTTCCTCCGAAACGGCGAGTGCGTAGGAGTAAACTAGCCCACGGCTACTGACATTGCTCTTATAGCCTTTGGCGCGAATCAGGTACTCGCCAGCTTTGCGACGCAGGTTGAGCCCTCCTGGAAGTACTCCATCGGATTCTAGCCCTCTTTGGACAGCCTCTCTCATCACTTGCCATACTTCGGCAATGTGATCCCATACGGAGGGATCGTCGTACCGCTCCACATACTCCCAAAAGTTAATCCGATGCTGCTGGCAGTAGACCATAATATCTGTGAGGGTGTGGTGAGGGTAGATCTCATCATGGCGGCTCTCATCAAAGCTCTCATTGGCCAATGAGCCACCACCGATACTGTAGACTTTCCACTCGTCGAGTACCTTATCACTCTCATCGAGTGCCTCAAAGAGCATTCCATTGGTGTGGAACTCTGGCACAATCGTGGGCTCCCAAAGAATCTTAGTCGGTGCTAGTGGCTCTAGCACATCGAGGATCGCTACATCGGTCATGTGCCCCTTTCCAGTGGCGGCAAGAGAGCCGTAGAGGGTGACTCTAAAACGGTTGGGAAGGCTACCCTCAAATCGCTTGGAAAACATCTCTGCTGCCCGCCTTGGCGCCATAGTATGGCTACTCGATGGCCCGTGTCCTATCTTATATATTGTTTTTATTGTCTCCATATTGTCTTTATAAACCGCTTCTTGGTATGCGAAAACTTCCTGCAAAGGTACCACTTTTTGTTGTGACTTCCTATTCGCTTTTTCTGTCAGGTTGGGAGGAGGAGAACTTCAAGATATTAGCAAGTGCTGATTTGGTAGATTTAGCAATTGTTATTATCTTTGCCATATGAAGGTGCTTTGGTGGTTATTCGACCATTAAGGTTAAAAGGGAAACAGGTGAAAGTCCTGTACAGTCCCGCTGCTGTAAGTCTTACCAAACGCTCTAGCGTAAACCACTGTGAGAGTAGTCTCTTATGGGAAGGAGCTGGAGACGGAGACAAGTCAGAAAACCTGCCTTCAATGTGCATTTTGTATCTCTCTCGAGGGTTGGAGAGGTGCCACAGAACGACTTAGTCTAGTCAATTCCCTTTCTTTGACCGCAACACGAAGAGGGCTAAGATTGCTGATGTGGTGATTTGATCAGGAAGATGAGCGTGAATCTGTGAAGCTTCACGACATTGATATGCACAGCAATGGAGCAGCAGAGAGTGTACACTTCTGCCTTTAGTGTCCACTCAAGCCACTCTTGGAAGTGGATGTCGTGGTTTTGCAATCATCGCCTCGCATCCACTTCCTTTTTATTTGTCACTTTTGGGTAGGTTTACTTAACCCACACGATTTTCTGATGTGTGGGAGACGTTTTACAAGAAAGAAATGGAGAAGTTTGAGTGTCAGGGGTTACGCTTTAAGAAAGATGGACCTCGGCAGAGGTCCGACGGATCCTAGCCCCCGAGTCGGAGGGGGC
>NZ_HF988845.1:0-4875 GCF_000435035.1 Porphyromonas sp. CAG:1061
CCGAAAGCAACGAAGCAGATCGCCTTCGTGCAACAGTCTCAAAAAAGCAACAGAGATAGCATGAGTATGGCAAAAAAATGGCTTTGGAATTACTCCCAAAGCCACAAAAATTATAGCAAAAACAAAAATCGTGCGCAGAATGAGACTCGAACTCACACATCGTTAAACCGATACTACCCCCTCAAAGTAGCGCGTCTACCAATTCCGCCACCTGCGCCTGTATGTCGTTGCAATCATCACTAGTGCCCAAGACAGGACTCGAACCTGCACGTCATTGCTGACACTAGTACCTGAAACTAGCGCGTCTACCAATTCCGCCACTTGGGCATTTGTAGAGAGCATTGCTTGGATTGCGTTGGCAAAGATACACAAATAATGGAAATAGACAAATAGTTTCGCTAGAAAATCCGCCTCACTCTCTGGTAAAGGCCTCCATCTCTATCATAGCCACTTGAATACTTAGATAGTCTCAATGCAGAAATCGCTACAACAATAGGCTCGCAAGTGCGAAGTAAATCAATAATGCACAGGTATCTACTACTGTGGTGAGGAAGAAGACTAAAAACCAGCAGCACCTCTTTCGGCTCCATCTCCAGTATACAATCGGCGATATCGGCACTCCTCAAAGGCTCCAACTCCTTTCGCACTTTCGCAAAATCTCCTTCTCTCAGCCACTCCTTAAGTTGTTGGATCATACTTTCTTCCTCTCTCATAAATAATTAAATGGACTCCCCCTACAAGGTAAATACCGGCTCGGCACCTACCATGCTAAGCAGTCAAAGCAATATATTCAAAATAATCCGAATCTCAAAAGATCTACTCACAAGGATCTGGCATTGGAATATCTGTACCATGCTCCTCCTTTTAGAAACTATTGCACTGAAAGCAGGCATAATGCGTCAATCCATAGCTGAGACCAACTAATGCACCCCAACCTATCAACTTACTAAGCGATACTATAAAAAAAAACAAGATGCAAGACCCACTGAGGCGAAAGTAGCATACTGACGAAAGTAACAGAGACCAAATACCAAAAGTAACGAAGTCGATTGTCTTTGTGCAACCTTCTCTTATTTATATGAAAAGTTAAAGTGCGTTATCCATTGCATCCCAGTAGTCCATATCCATCTTCATGACTTTAAGGACCCTTTCCGTCTGTAATCCCAAACCATAATCGTAGATGTATTCTGACAATTGTTGCCCATTGATCAGAATAATAGTTGGAGAACCATTGAGACTTTCTACATAGCCAATTGCTCCTTTTGTATAATCAGAGGTTGTAATAAAGACTCCTTTTTTTGATGGAGTTCCAGCAACTGCACCTACAAAACTCTGAATCTCATTACGACAAACATTATTATCTAATGCATATCGCTTTGCTTGTATAGAAATGTGGTTAAAACCTAAGATATCCTCTTTAATTATACCATCAATACCACCATCGTTGGAGAGCTTAGTAACGACTCCAGAGTTTTTTACCTCACCGCCATAACCCATTGCTTGAAGTAACTCCACGACTAATCTTTCAAATTCTTGTGGTCGTTTACTTAGAATTGTAGTCAGAATTTGAGATTGAACATTCTGCTTTATCCTATTATAGGAGTCTGCCAATTCTTCTTCTGGAGTATGCTCATCAATATTATCTATTCGGGAAGATGCGTTAATTGCTTTCTTATTTTTAGTGCTCTTCTTAGAAGTATTCGCATTCACAGTCTCCTTGATATACGAATTAATCTTATCATCAGCACATGAAGAAAGCATTGACAAGCCATTTTTACTGATTTTATAATCACCTCTTTGAGGCTTTTCCACAAGTCCTGCGATAAAAAGATACGATAAAGCCCAAGAAATGCGATCCGAAAATATTTCTCCATTTCCAGACGGATACATAGTATTTATTTCCTCTTCCGTTAATTGGAAAAAATTTGCCAAGGGAGTTCGTAGATCCTTAGCTCTCACTACAGCCCCTGAGGATAGCTCTTTCAGTGCCGGTATCCAAATCTCTTCAAATCTTGGTATCATGAATAATGAATAAAAAACTTACAGTATTAATAGATATAAATGATTGTGGTGCAGCTGCCCAAGACCCACACAATAACTATTGTACATCTTTGCTAGCGGTGGGCACCAGCTTTGAGGCGGTCGAGGTGGCAAACCAAGAGGTCGCCATTATCATCACGGAGGTGCATCCCATTACCAAGGCAGTTCTTCCAGCTTTTACAGGTGGCACAGGGTCCTCGTTTTGCCCAACTACGGTCGCGGTATTGTTCGAACCGATTTTGCCACACCTCCCAAAGGTCGTTGTGATGGATGTTGCCTTGCTTGTGATCAAAACGGATACTGGGGCAGGCACTGATAGAGCCATCGCAGAGGATAGAGGCAATGTTCACCCCAGCACGACACATATAGAACTGCTCCCGCACTCGCCCCTCAAAGCGACCAAGGTACCCTTCGCAACCATATTGTGCAAGCAACTTGCCCTGCTCATTGGTCTCGCAGATAAAGTTCATCAGGTCGAAATACTGTCGGTCGGAGAGTTGTAGTTGAGAGTTTTCAGCGGCACGCCCCACTGGGAATATGGAGAATAGCCGCCACCGCTTTACCCCTTGATCAATCAATTGTTGACGCAATGCAGGGAGTGAATCGTAATTCAAGGGATGGACACAAGTAACCACATCCCACACAATCTCCTCTGCCTCGGAAAGTAATTGGATAGCACGCCAAGCTCGTGCATAGCTCTGGGGGTGCCCCCGCATCTTATTGTGCACCTCTTCAAAGCCATCCAGACTCACCGTAGCGGTATGAATGCCCGCTCGTTGAAGGCTCTCAAGTCGCTTCTCATCCAGGAGCATACCATTCGTCACAATCCCCCACGGATAGCCACGATGGTAGAGTGCCAGCCCCGCCTCCTCTATATCTCTACGCACCAGTGCTTCGCCACCGGTGAAGATCACCAAGAGTTTGTGCGGATCAATGTGCGGGGTAAGTCGGTCAATCACCCCGAGAAACTCCTCCACACTCAGCTCCTCCACCCCACTCTCTACCCTACAATCGCTACCACAATGGGCACAATGGAGGTTGCACCGCAGAGTACACTCCCAAAAGAGAGTGGTCATCTGATGCTCTCTAATCGCTTCGTCTCGAAGTACCCGATGGGCATTGAGAGCGAGTCTTTGCTTCAGAGTCGGCTCAAGCGAGGGTTGTTTTTGTGGAAAGAGAAGCGACATCACTTATCCTTCTTTTTCTTTGGTTGAGTAGGTACTTGTTTTTGCTCTTGAAACTCTCGGTAGGGAGTGCCATACATCGCCACCGCTTCGGGATAACGGTCAGGAATAGAGTCGAGCCGCAACGCCTCCCTCTCCCGCTCTCTAGGAGTGAGCTCAACTTTTTGGCTAGTCTTACAACCTGCCACTCCCAGTCCACCGAGCAGTATCAGTGTGCCAGCAGCCAGCTTTGCCCTCACTTGGCGATACTTTCTTTTCATTTTCGCTCCACTTTTAGATTGATCTCCTTCTCGACAGTGCCATTCAGCCACCCTTTAGTCTGATGACTGGTAAAGTCGCTCTTAGTTATGGCGATACGCTTCACCTCATCCTTCACTACACCATTGGCATCGCCATCAATATCTTTCACCTCTACCACTATTTCGTGGTCTTTGTAAAATCCTGTATCCCGCCCCTCTATCAATGCTTTTCCTTCCGCATCACTTGTCTTGCTCTGGCCAATAGCTTTAAGTGAAAGTCCCGGGATAGGCTGATCTGCTTGGTCGGTCACCTTTAGCTTGAGCTTATACTGTACGGTAGGCGTGCCATACTCTGCCATGCCATTATTGATATTCTCGGCACAGCTCGAAAAGCCTAAAGCCCCCAGCAATGCGGTGGCTCCAGCAGAGAGTAAAGCCCGTAATGATACAACCACTTTCTTCATAACTTAATATCCACTTTAAGTAGCTCTTGATTTTTCAGCAAGATAGAAATATTTCGTCGCTTCACCAAATATCGTAACCTCTTATTACCTTTGTGAATACATAATAGATTTATTTGAAATGGATCAGACTCAACTTTTCCTATTTGTTGCGATAGCAGCAGTGGTTATATTCGTCGTCTCCTTTCTCCACCAACGCAAAAAGAAGGCCTCTAATCAACTGGGGCAAAAGCTTCAGGAGAGCATCAAAGCCAATGATTGGGAAACGGCAAGCCGTATTCTGCTTAGACAGATGATCGTTTGGGGCATAATCACGATATTAGTTATGTTGCTCATCATCTTACGGCTAATGAATCACCAGCAGATCTACTCCACGCTAGTTTTCTTTGCTCTAGCAGGATGGAATTACTATACCTCTGCGAAAGGTTTTAAGATCGCACGAAAAAATCAAACGGACTATGCTGTTGAACAGGAATCGCAAGAGAAGTTTTTTGAGAGGATCAAGACACTTCTTAAGGATTGCAAGGTATCTCAGCTGGACCTTAATTTAACTGAAGAGGAGGTTAAGAACCTTTGGCTGGAGAAATACAAAAATTGGAAAGTGAGTGGCTACTACCCAGTGCTACTGGAGTCGATATATGGTGACTTCTTTGACTACCTGGATGAGCTCTCTGAGTGGTACGACGAGGTGAAGCTCCAGCAGTGGCGGGCGAAACTACTCAACTCCACTGAATATAATGGGCAACAGATACTCCAGCGCAGGTTTGAGGAGCTCAAAGAGAGCTACCTGGCGGATGGGGAGGAGGGCGCTAATGCGTGGAAAGAACTGACTGATGGCGAGGTATTTGAATCTGATTGCCCAAAAGAATTCACTTTTTTCAGCACACCAATCTTAGTAGAGATGCCGATAAAAGAGCCTTGGCAGGTATTTACTTATCTTTCTTATGGCGG
>NZ_HF988845.1:4893-5340 GCF_000435035.1 Porphyromonas sp. CAG:1061
TTACTTATCTTTCTTATGGCGGTTGGAACGAATGCCCCACGGCAGAGGAGCATGCTCAGATTGCCCGATATTGGTACGAATCGTATGGAGCAGTGGTGATTAAGATCGCTAGTGACTCCGTTCTGTACTACACCCCCTACCCCCCTATGGGAGACACTACCTCCCTAGCCAAGAATCTATTTGCCTACGCCCAAGACACTGTAGAGACCAATCTACCCTCCCTAGCATCGCACCTACACAAGTCGCATATCTGGTACTGCTGGTGGGATTAGGCGACAAAATAAATACTTTTTCGCGGCAATATTTGGTGGATTGAAAAATCCTTGCTATCTTTGCCGAGCAAAGCCATAACAACAACGGCTAAAGCACGGTGTGGTAGTTCAGCTGGTTAGAATACCTGCCTGTCACGCAGGGGGTCGCGGGTTCGAGTCCCGTCCATACCGCAGA
>NZ_HF988846.1:0-4779 GCF_000435035.1 Porphyromonas sp. CAG:1061
CATTCATGGTAAGACCTTTCTAATGCGTAACCCCTACTTTTTGTGGAGACCATCAGTTATATTCTCTCTTTTTAGTATATTGCAGGATGAAGCTATAATGGTAAACTATCAATCTATTGTAATTATGAAGCACTTAAGATTACTCTCTTGTCTACTTATCTCATTTCTTTTCGTATCATGTGAGTACAATACAGAGGTACGGAGAGTTGCTGAGGATTTCTTCGATGCTCTAAAGGTAGGGGATGTTACTAAAATGATTGAATTATATCCAGAGGTGAGTGAGCTTGGCTCTGCTTATCCATCAGTCGGTATTTCAATCAAGAAAATTAACCAGTTGCCAGATAGCACCTATGAAGTAGTATTGTTAAATACGTATGCTAATCGTATGGGTGCGACAAGAGATATTGAGACAAGACTATTTATCCAGCCACATAATCCTGATGCTTCCGAAGAGGGGTATTATATTTATGACTCGCAAGGTCTCTTTTTTCCGGAAGCAGACCCTGCTTATGAATTCGCCAAGAGGCGGGGTTACTTCTCTGGGATAGATCATACCGATCTGAATATTGCCCGCAGGCTAAGTCAAGCTCGTATAGACTTTCAAGAGCATACCAATAAGTTTGCCGATTATTTGCGTGAAAACGTTGTCGCAGATTGGAATTGGGAGAACACTTATGGTTATGGCTCAGGTAGTGGAGTAATAACGAATAACACAGAGTTCACGATTCCGGATATTTCGTTTGTAATTACTTATTACAAACGAGATGGCACAGAGGTTACTAAGGATTCTGGTCGTTTGTCCTTTGAGTTAAGGCCTTCAGGCACTGAATCATTTTCTTTCGTTACTAACCACATCGGAAACGCATCAAAAGCTGAAGTGACATTAAACTTCGACCAAGACTTCTTGACCACAACTGCTGCTAGATACGACTTCTAGAGAGCCCTAATACCAGTCCAAAGCTTGCAACAAGCCCCAGCACATTGAGGGTTATTGGGAGGTGAGGACCTCGTGGACGAGCTGGTGAACCATTGCTTTGAGCTCGGTGAGGAACTGCTGGGCATCGTATTCGCCACGGTCAATGAGGCGTAGCTTGTACTCCCATTCGCCCGTTAGCTCCACACTCTTGAGCTGTTGGTTTTGTATGGTATGAATGAGGTCTATCCCTAGCTGGGTGGGGAGGATCGTCTTGCCTTTTCGCTCAATGTAGCCCCGCTTAAAGAGGATCTCTATAATGGCGGCACGAGTGGAAGGTCGACCAATACCTTTGGCCTTCATCGCCTCCTTCAGGTCTTCATTATCAATGAGTTTGCCCGCCGTCTCCATCGCATTGAGGAGCGTCGCCTCGGTATATTGCTTTGGCGGGCGTGTCTCCTTCGTGAGTAGGTCGGGCTTATGCGGCCCGTGCTCCCCCTTGGTGAAGTGCGGCATCACCTGCTTATCCGAAGGCTCATCACTCCCCTCATCGTCATTCGCCTCGACCTGGTTTTGGTAAAGCGACTTCCAGCCATCAAGTGTCACCACTCGCCCTGTGGCTTTGAACTCAATCTTCGCCACCTCCGCCATCACTGTGGTTTGCTCAAACTCCATATCGGGATAAAAGATAGCAAGGAAGCGGAGTAGGATCATCTCATAGATAGCGTAGTGCTGACGATCGAGGTACTGCGGGAGGTTGCCTGTTGGGATAATAGCATGGTGGTCGGTGACCTTGGAGGAGTCGAAGTACTTCTTCAGTTTGCGTAGCTTTCCGCCCTGCAATAGTGGAGTACAAGGTCCAGGGAAAGCTCTGTAGAGTGATTGAATAGTAGGCAAACAGTTGGGGTAGACGTCATCGGGCAGATAGGTGGTATCCACACGCGGGTAGGTGACCAACTTCTGTTCGTAGAGCGTCTGAATGGTAGCAAGCGTCTGGTCGGCCGTGAAGCCATACTTCTTATTGGCCTCAATCTGCAGACTGGTTAGGTCGAAAAGCCGAGGCGCTCCCTCCTTGCCCTTCTTCTTAGTAATCTTGGTGATGGTCAGCTCCTCCGAGGCGATCTTGTCGATGACCGCCTTTGCCTCCTTCTCGGTGCTATACCGCCCTTTGGTTGAGGCAAAAAGCACCTCCCGATAGAGCGTCTTTATCTCCCAATAAGGCTCTGGCTTAAAGTTTTGAATCTCCTCAAATCGATCCACGAGCAGAGCCAGCGTAGGGGTTTGCACCCGTCCCACCGAGAGCACCTTGCGGTCGCCACTCTTGCGGTACTTAAGTGTATAAAGTCGCGTAGCATTAATACCGAGGAGCCAATCGCCGATGGCTCTTGCGAGGCCAGCATAGTAGAGGTTGGTGTACTCCTTCTCCGGCTTTAGCTCTTGAAATGCTTTTACAATTGCCTCATTGGTCATAGAGGAGAGCCACAGCCGCTTCACCGGCACACGGCACTCCGCCATCTGTAGCACCCACCTCTGGATCAGCTCACCCTCCTGCCCAGCGTCACCGCAGTTGATCACCTCTGTGGCTTGAGAAACCAACGACTTGATTACTCCAAACTGCTGTTCGATCCCTCTATCCGAAAGCAACTTGATGCCAAAGCGCTCCGGCATCATCGGGAGATAAACAAGGCTCCATTGCTGCCACTGAGGGTAGTAGTCGGCCGGCTCCTTGAGCGTGCAGAAGTGGCCATAGGTCCAAGTGACCCAATAGCCATTTCCCTCGAGGTAGCCTTGTCGCTGTGTGGTGGCACCGATCACGGCGCCGATATCCCTAGCAACGGATGGTTTTTCGCAGATACAGAGGATCATGGATGAACAGGATACAAATCAGCACCCTCCTCGTACAAGTTGGGCAGAAGCATTGGGTTCAATGCATCGCTGCCTTCCGACTTGTGCGAGGAGGGTACTTCATTTATTGGTGGCTCTAATGACTTAGATACCTAGTTGCTTGGCAATTTCATCGGCACGTCGTGCACATACCTTCTTTGCCTCCTCTAGCTCTTGGAGGTTGGTAGGTTGTGCGTGTACCTCGATGTAGAACTTGATCTTTGGCTCAGTGCCAGAAGGACGGATAGAGAGCTTCGTGCCATCCTCGCAACGGTACTGTAGGACGTTGCTAGTCGTAGGCATTACGATCTCTTTGGTCTCGCCAGTCACAGTGTTGAGCGACTTAAGGCTTTGGTAGTCTAGCACCTCAGTTACCTTTGATCCAGCCAGCTCCTTAAGCGGGTTGCTACGGAAGTTTTGCATCATCGCCTGGATCTCCTCGGCACCACTCTTACCTGGGCGAACCACAGAGATATTCTTCTCAAGTGAATAGCCGTACTGTAGGTAGATGTGCTCTAGCAGTTCGTAAATGCTCTGTCCCTTATCCTTGGCCCACGCTGCGATTTCGGCAAAGATGGTACAAGCCGATACCGAACACTTATCTCGTACAAAGTCGCTCCATAGGTAGCCGTAGCTCTCCTCGCCACCGCCGAGGTACTCCTTCTTGCCCTCATTCTTACGAATCACATCGGCAATCCACTTAAAGCCAGTGTAGGTGTCGTATAGCTCTATATTATTTCGCTCTGCGATCGTCTTGATCAGGTCTGTGGTCACAATCGTCTTTACCAGATATTGATTGTCCTTCAGTTCGCCCGCTTCTCTCCGCTTCTCGATTGCGTAGTAGGCGTAAAGCAGACAGGTTTGGTTGCCATTGATCAATACCCAATTGCCCTCCTTATCCTTCACAGCAGTACCGATGCGGTCGCCGTCGGGGTCAGTTGCCATCACGATCTCAGCATCAATCGCCTTCGCTTGGTCAATCGCCATCTTTAGGGCAGAGGCATTCTCGGGGTTGGGTGATTCTACCGTTGGAAAGTCACCACTCACCACCATCTGCTCCTTTACTGGGTGTACATTGTCAAAGCCAGCCTCCTTCAGGCAACGTGGCAATACCTGACCACTGGTACCGTGAAGTGGTGTGAAGACAATCTTAAGGTCGTGCTGACGCTTGATCACCTCGGGAGAAAGGCGCTTCGAGAGGACCTCCTTGATAAACTTATCATCCATCTCCTTCCCCATTAGAGTGATCATATCGCTAGGGCCATCAAACTTGATCTCGGCAATTGACTTGATCGCATTCACCTCGTCAATCACATTCTGGTCGTGTGGCGCAATCATCTGAGCGCCATCGCTCCAGTAAGCCTTAAAGCCGTTGTACTCCTTAGGGTTGTGCGAAGCGGTTAGCATCACACCACTCTGGCAGCCCAATTCGCGGATCGCATAGGAGACCATTGGGGTAGGGCGAAGTGCCTCGTACAGATAGACCTTGATGCCATTGGCAGCGAAGATACCCGCCACCATGCGAGAGAATTCAGAGCTATTGTGCCTACAATCGTAGCCGATAGCCACCTTCAAGTCTGCATCACGGCCAAACTCCTTAATCAGATAATTGGCAAGCCCTTGAGTGGCAGTGCCAACGGTGTAGCGATTCATGCGGTTGCTTCCTGCACCCATGATGCCACGAAGCCCACCCGTACCAAATTCCAAGTCCTTGTAAAAGGCATCCACTAGCTCAGTGGTGTCGGGATTATCGAGAAGTGCTTGCACCTCCTTGCGAGTCGCCTCGTCATATTGTGGCGATAGCCACGCTTCAGCTTTTGCTCTTACCTTTTGAAGTAATTCGTTATTTGCCATAATGCTATTTCCTTACTGTTTTTATTTCTATTATCCTAATATGGCAAATGTACCAAAAAATGATGTACCAACATCGCCCTCCCATGAAAGTTTAGCTAGCTAGCGAAAAGGGCCTCAACCGCATCATA
>NZ_HF988846.1:4803-12124 GCF_000435035.1 Porphyromonas sp. CAG:1061
CATAGCGATTGAGGCCCTTTCCTTATACTACAGTAGTCACTGCTTTTAGTAGACAAAAGTCTTAGAAGTGTCCCGTGTCTTGCCTAGGTCAAAAGAGAGTCCCACACCAAATTGGTTGAAAGCTCTATCCTGAGTACATAAGCGGTAGCTAAGATTGAGGTCAATTCGCTCCAGTAAGTGGTAGCCAACGCCCATAGATAGATAGCTCATGTGATTGGTGAAAGCACCACCAAGACGCATACTCAAACCTTTGTGATAGGTTAGGCTGAGACCACCACCAGCGGTATATACTTTTGACTTGAGAGGTTGCAGTACGTAGTCGGCAGAAACCATACCTTGTAGCAACCAATCGGAGCATAGCTGATAAGCAGCATCGCCCGAGAAGGTCACGGAGCCAGGCATACGGTACTTTCCACCTGCCTTGCCATACTGTACCAATCCACCAACATTACGAAGAGCTAGTGACCAATGGGTAGGCACCACTCCATTAATGGCTTGTGGGGCATAACCAACTCCGATACTTCCGCCACCAGTATAGGCGATCTTATTGATCTGCGACATGACGAAGTGGCCAATAGCATAGGCACTCCACGCATCGCTTATCTGTATAGCATACCCTAGGTCTACAGAAAGGTCTCTAGGAGTGAGCATACGTCCATCACCATAATGATTGGAGGTAAGAATCTTGGGGCTATGTGCATAGCGTGCACCCACGAGGATCGCATGTCGCTTTATCCTCCAGCCTAGCGAAAGGGCATTGTACACACTTCTACCAGTATTAAATTCAATCTCCTCATTGGGCAGATACTTAGTGGTCCAAGAGGCTGTAATCCCCTTCACATCATTACGAAAGATAGAGGTGGGCGAAGTATAGATATAGTGTGTCCGTCCATAACTTGCCCCAGCTCCTACCCCCATACTCTCTGAAAAGAGGTCATAATTGTGTCGCACAAAAGAGAGTGTTGGCGACTCCTGGGCGGTAGCGTTACTCGTGAGCCCCATGATCAGCAATAGGCCGAAGAGACTTGCCACAGCCTTAGCTTTGCGATATCTATTCATCATACGATAAGTATTCATCAATATTTAACAAACTTACGGTAATAGCTCTCACTACCACTCTTCACTACCAAGGTATATACCCCACCCGACAACTGCCGCACATCCAACTCTACTTCACGAGCCCCGAGTGCTGTATCGGTAGGATTGGGCACTTGCTGTCGTAGCACCTTGGTACCTTCACCATTCACTACCGATAGCTCTACATCCTTCATGCCATTATTGAGCAATACATGGAGCACATCATAGGTAGGGATAGGGTACACGTGATAGACAATATCACTATCCACCACTCGTATATTGATGGACATATAGAGGTCGGCACCTTGGCTATCCACAGCCTTCAGCTGTACAGTAGACTTACCCAACTTGGCTGGATTAATCGTGAGGATAGATCCCTTGAGCTGACTCCTGAGTGCTTCAGTATTGGCACCAGAGGTAATCTCATACGAAACCTCGTGCCCATCGGGGTCATTGACATACTTAGAGAGATCCAACTCAATAGCTGGCTTCCCAAGAGTAAGGAATAGGGTCTTAGGCAGTGGCGTAGTCATCACTGGAGCAGAGTTGGCATACACTTCAAACGAGAAGGATTGGGTGGCAGTGGCACCAAACTCATCGGTTACCTTGAGCACAAATTCATGAACTCCTATGGCACCACGTGCAGAGAGGTGTAGGATCAGTTCGGTATCGCTCACTTCCTCAATCCGTACTCCCGTATGATTGCCAGAGAGACTATAAGTGACCTTGTGCCCCTCAGGGTCATTCAAGAGTACTTTGATCTCTGCTTGCTCAGTACCCGTCACACGATGCTGACCTTCGCTTACCACCTCAATCTTTGGTGGCTGATTGAGCAGCGTCTTACCGGATACAAAGGCGGGCTCTGAAAGATTGCCCCATCTATCTTGTGCCACAATGGCGTAGTGATACTCGTGATCAAGCTTCAGATTCTTGAAGAGCACTTGTATCTCGTCGCCAGGCTCATAATTGAGTCCAAAGATACGACGCGACTTGGCACCCTTATAATTATCTTTAGTCAGAGCCTTCTCATCGTCGGAGTAGATATAGTAGTAGGTAGCTGTACGATCATCACCATCCTTCACCGCACCAAAGCAGAGGGTCTGGGCAGTATACTGAGCCTCAATCTTCACTTCAGCTACAGCCTGAGGAGCTTGCTTTTGATTACGATCCAAGGCACGAGCAGCATCGAGATATCCCTTGCCCAATACCCCTTCAAAGCCAGGGTTGATAGCATCAATATCAGCTGGTCGCAGAGCGGTAAGAAGCTGTTGCTTACACTCTTCATTGGTAAAGCCTGAGCCACCAAAGTGAGAAACAATCAGGGCAGTCACACCACTTACGTGAGGGCAAGCCATAGAGGTGCCTTGCATAAATTCGTAGTGGCTATTGGCCTGCACGATCTTACCACTCTCATCCTTTTGAACCCGCACAGAGGTGCTATAGATTTGTCCGCCTGGGTAGTGCATATCACCACCTGGGGCAGTGATGTCTACATACTCGCCTCTATTGGTATAGTAGGCCTTCTTCCAATCGGGTGCCATAGCTGCCACAGCGACTACTTCGCCGTAAGCAGCGGGGTAAACGATATCATCCGAGCTCTCGTTACCTGCAGCAAAAAGCACCACACCACCCTTCATAGGCGAATCGGGTAGCTGATTACCATCATTGTCGCAACCAGCATAGTCGATAAAGTAATCGATTGCGGCCTTGAGCGAAGGTGCTAGGAACTTAGCCCCGCCCCAAGAGTTTTGGCTGATGACTGCTCCGTGGTTGGCAGCATAGACAAAGGCTTGCTCAAAAGCCTGTCCCTTACCACCATGTCCGAAAGCATCGCAAACCATCACACGCACTCCAGAGTTGGGGGTACCGTTACCACCAGCAATACCAGAGACACCAATACTATTATTATTGACCGCAGCGATCACACCAGCAACGTGCGTACCGTGAGCGTCAAAAGCGATATCGGCATTGCCATCGGCAAAGTTGTAACCGTGGATATCACCCACATACTTATCACCAGCAACCCCTGGCTTAGGGTTGACCCAGATATTTTGCTTCAAGTCCTCATGGTCGTAGTAGACACCACCATCAATCACCGCAACGATCACATTGGGCTTACCTACCTCCTTTTGCCACGCCTCAAAGAGGTTGAGGTCGGCACCTTTGAGAGACTTTAGACCACTACCATTATTGAAATAGTGCCACTGCTTTGGCAGCATAGGGTCATTGAAAGGATAGGTCACCTGGTCAGGACGTACGGGATCAAAGTCAATTGCACGCAAGTTGGCACCGAAGAATAGCGGTGGCTCCTGATCCATCTGTCGGTAGATAGGTACCTGCTCCACAATCTCCACGCCGGGCAATTGCTTTACCTCTTCCAGAGCCCTTGTCTGGGTTCCCTTGGACTTTGTTGACTCATCGAGCACGATATCGTACCATAGATGCAATCCTGCTCTACGCATACGCTTTTCGAACTTAGGATCAATAGGGAAGAGAGGACGAACCTCCACAGCCCCTATCTCTTTTAGGCACTCGGTTAGCTCTGGTACATTGGTCTCCCAGTCACCATCAACAGATGCTCTTAGGCTTCGCTCTCCTACGCGAGTTTGGTACGTTTCGCTCAGCTTTACTCTCACGATATTGGTGAGAACGCCCTCAGCAGGCACCACCTCTGTAGGCTTTTCACTTGGCACCTCCATAGCACCCCCTCGCTCACTGGTACAGCTAGCTGCACCAAGGAGCAAAGAAGTAAGGGCTATGAGGAGAAATAGTCTATTTTTCATTGTCGTCATACTATCTACAGAAGTTATCTACCCACGTAATTCTTGCCAACGGCGACACCCTGCTTAATCACAGGTAAAGATAGCTTTTGGCTATTCTTTCCAGCGTGGTATGGGAGCATAAAGAGTACAAGGGATGGATCCTCAGCACCTTCAAAGTGAGCAAACTTCACTCTCAGTTGCAAGCCCTTGGTATCATTGATGAAGACATCAAATTGGTTTTGGTCGTCTGTCTTGCCCTTGTACTTGAAGCCCTCCTGCTCCATCAAAGCAGAGAATTCCTCAGTGATATAGAAGTGACCATTATTCTCGTAATATACGAGGTTGAAGTCGTACCACTCCTGCATCATACCTATAAATTCGCCTGGCTTCTCATCTTTATACGTAAAGTAGTAGTTACGATACTTTATCTCCTTGCTCTTTGGCACCTTATAGGCGATAAAGGCGAGACTATTTTCAGTATCATATTGAGAGGTAGAGGCATCGTAAACACCACCATTCTTCGCCTCATAATCCTCCACTTTGGCATAGTCAGAGCCAAATGGCACCTCAGGGTATGGGAACTTGGCGAAGGTAGGATACTTCTCCTTTTGCTTAGGGATATAGGAGTAAAGCACGTGAGGATTGAAAGCATAGTTACGCTTCACCTCTGCCAACACGCGCTTTTCAGGGTGATAAAGCTCATTATCGCCACGCTTCTCAGAAAATCCTGCATCGGTAAGTCCCTTGATAATGATATCATAAGCCTCATCGCTCATCACTTCATCACCTTCTTTATTGAAAGTGCGATAAGGCTCAGCAACGTCCATCTGGGCATACTCTAGGATACCACGGGTGGAGAAGGTATAGCTCATACGAGAGATAAGTGGGCTAATGGTATTGAAGTCGATAAACTTAGAGCCAGTAATTGCTGCCACCATACTCTTACGCTCTAGCTCAAAAGCAGTGACGATACTCTTGGTGCCAAATTCGAAGTCGATAAATGGTAGCATAAATAGAGGCCACTCCTTTTGAGTTACCGTGATAGTAGCTGTAGTGGCTACGCCCTCTACTTGGAAAAGGAGTTCTGCTGTACGCTCTTTACTAGCATTGGTCTCAGCATCCTTATTATTAGTTACAGAGAGCTTGATCTGGTTTTTCCATGGGAAGGCGGTCACCTTGAGCCACTCTTCACTACTTGTGACACTCCACTTTTCACCATTGAGGCGTACACTCACTTCGCTCTCATACTCCCAAGGCTCTAGGATAATATTCTCAGGAGCAGTCTGTACGAAGATAGGGCTACCCTCTTGAGTCACTGTCAACTGATGCACAGCGTCTCCAGCTTGGATCATCACCATTGCCTTGCGGCTTGTGATCTGACTATTGGCATCATAAACAAGTTTGATAGAGCCTTCCTGAGGGATAGCAGTGACCCAATCCCGGTTGGAGACAGCCACTACTTGCTCCTCATTGCTCTTCACATCTATAATCTTCTCACCTGCCTCCTTAGGCAATTGGATAACGTCACTTGCTACCTCAATCACTGAGGGTTCATCCACCGCAGCTTGTGGTGTACAAGCCCCCAAAGCGAACATGGCTACGAGGAGCGATAGGAGAGAGGACTTTATAAAGTTGTTTACTGTATTCATAATATGAGTATGGTAATATATATGATTTATCTATTCTTTCTACATTTTTGTTGGTTGCTCTCAACACTCAATGAGTGAGATACAAGTCTAGTTCCAGGATTGACCTGCACCACTAGCACAGGCTTTGGATCGCCAAAGAACTTAAACCACTGCACCGCCATGGTGAGGTTGCGCTCCTTGGAGATAAAGACATAGACTTGCTCCAAAATATTGTACTCTACAAATTCAAAGCCCTCTTGCTTGGCTAGTGCCTTAAACTCCTCAGTGAGTAGGTTATTGTATCCTTTATAATTCCAGCAAGCTCGTTCGGTCTGTGTAAAGAATTGACGAGTACGCTCAATGGTGATATTGCCATCTTTGTCTTTGTGAAGGAAGTAAAGTCGGCCATCGGCTCCATATTTACCAGGCTCACACTCAAACTCCATCTCATCTACAGACTCAATCTCATCATCGCTATAGGGGTAGATCATCTCTCCCCCATGGGCTGCCTCATAGGCCTTTACGCCTTCCACCCCAAGGTGAAAATCAGTAAATCCAAGTGGTAGCTCATCAAAGGTTGGATACGCCTTAGATTGCTTAGGGGTATAAGTAAAGAGGAGGTGAGGAGTATTCTTGAAGTAAGGCTTGATCTCCACCTCTAGGTTGCTCATCTCGGCATGCTGAAAGTGATTCTCACCCAGCTCTACTGTAAAGCCAGATTGATTGAGGAACTCCACCAATTGCTGACGCTCTGAAGGACCTGTAAGGATACGGGTAGAAGAGGCATCCAGCTGAGCATAGAGGTAAGCACCACCCTCGTAGATGGTGTAGCTCACACGTGGAAAAGCGACACTCGTGGTGGTGAAGTCAAAGAAACGCTCATGGGTAAACTCAATGGTTCCACCTCGCTTCTCTTCGAACGCTTGAATATCTTGTCGGGTAGCCGACTCAAAGTTCATATAAGGTAGGAGAAAGTAGCTGATACCACTCTGTACCACAGAGACCTCGTGTGCCACGGTTTCGTCGGCACCCATACTGATCAGTATCTTACCCACCCTAGGCTCGCGGCTTCTAGTAGGTTGTACTTTAACCTCCATTTTATATGCCGAGGGGAGTGCTGTCACCTCAATCCACTCCTCCTGGCTTTCGGCTTTCCAATCGTCGTTATTGGTGATCACGTCAATGGAGTATAAACCACCAAACTGATCCACATTCAGTTCTTCAAGAGAAGTCTCCACCTTGGGAGTAGCTTTTGCTTGAATAATGGTCAATTGCTTTTGGCTCTTACCAGATTTGACCACCACACTGCCACGGCGCTCCTTTGGCTGGAGGTTGTCCTTCACTGAGATCTCTAAGACCCCATCTCTATTCTTAGCAGTAATCCAAGGGTTAAGTGAGTAGCACTGCCATGCTCCTGAGGTGCTCTGCACCTGTACGTCGTGGGAAGAAGAGTGGTTCTCAAAGGAGAGAATACCACTTTCCGAAAGCTCAATAGTCGCCAACTCATCCATGTACCCTTCGCTAGTACAGCTAGGCATTACTAGGAGACTGCATAGGCATGCCACAAAAGCCCATGTCGATAGCCTCTTGTAATGTGAATGAAGGAGCCGTTGCCACTTCAGCAATTCATAGTTTGAAAAAGACTTCATCTGTTTAGTGCAATAATAGTATGTAATTATAAAATAAGTAATATGCTCATTAGGTCGTAGGTTATTTTCTAAAACGTCCCACAATATTACTTATTTTTCTCCAAACTAAATACCCCACAGCACCCTTTTTTTAGGGGTTACGCATTAGGCTGGTCTTATCGTATGATTTTTAAGGGGTGTCTATGAGTAAGGACCTCGGCAGAGG
>NZ_HF988847.1:0-6995 GCF_000435035.1 Porphyromonas sp. CAG:1061
CTATTTAATACGGACCCCTCAGCCGGGGTCCTCCCCTAATAGACGTACCTATGAATGCCCTACGGCTAGGCTTTTCTAATGCGTAACCCTGCGAATGAGGGGTGCATGGGTTCTTTCTCCTTAATTTTGGTTATATTTGTATTCTAAAAGTATCATTATGGGAATAGATAAAGCACTTAAGGTGGGGGATAGGGTCCGATTTATGGATGCCACTGGTGGTGGTGTGGTGCGTAGAGTACTCCGCAGTAGTGGGGTAGTCTATGTAGAGGATGAGAGTGGCTTTGAGGTGCCGGTGCTTCAGTCTGAAGTGCTGAAGGTGGAGGGACCAGAGACTGGTTTGTCGTCGAAAGAGAGTCCACTTCCTTCGCCTAATAAAGTGACCTCACAGCCAGAGATTCGCTCTACAGTGAAACGCAGTAGTGACTCAGAGGGGGAGCGACTGAATGTATCGCTCTGCTACCTTCCTGAGGAGGGAGGCCAGATAGGGCGGTGTC
Source organism: Porphyromonas sp. CAG:1061 (assembly GCF_000435035.1). Lineage (NCBI taxonomy): Bacteria > Pseudomonadati > Bacteroidota > Bacteroidia > Bacteroidales > Porphyromonadaceae > Porphyromonas > Porphyromonas sp. CAG:1061. The sequence goes on from NZ_HF988847.1 coordinate 495, forward strand.
GCTATGAGGTTTACCTGGTGAATGACTCCAACTACGACCTCTTTGTAGCCTATAGCTCGGGTCGCGGAGCAGAGCAGGAGCTGAGGTATAGCGGGGTGGTACCCTTTGATAGCAGTGAGGAGCTGGAGAGCTTCGACCCTTTGGAGCTACCAGAGCGTAGTCGGACAACGGTACAGCTACTTGCCTTTAAGGAGGGCGGTATCGCCTACCGACCTAAGCAGGCGATGAGCTTTGAGCTGAAGATAGATGGTGCTCGTTTTATGAAGGAGGGAGCCTTTGTGGAGAGCCCTTACTTTGATGATGGGGCGATCACCTTTGAGCTAGTAAAGGAGGATCAACCACTGGTGACTAAAAAGGTGGAGGCGGAGCAATTGGCTAGCGAGATGATGCGGGCTAAAGTGCAATTGGATAGTCCTAAGAGAAGGGCTAGAAAAGGCGTTTCTAAGCACAAGGGGGAGCCACTAGTGGTAGACCTCCATATTAATGAATTGGTGGATAGTACCCTTGGCATGGAGCCTAAGGATATGCTTGAGATACAGCTTGAGAAGGTGGAGGAGATACTCCGTAGCCGACGCAAGCCTAATCACGTGGGGGAGAAGGTAATCTTTATCCACGGTAAGGGCGAGGGGGTGCTCCGGAAGGCGGTATGGGACTTAATCCATCGGAAGTTTCCTCGCCACGACTTGCAGGATGCATCGTTTCAAGAGTATGTCTTTGGTGCCACTCAGGTAACTATTAGATAAGAAATTGATTCAATATATATTATGGGTGTAGAGATAGAGCGTAAGTTTTTACTCAAGACGGGAGCGTCACTTCCGGAGAGTGACGAGGTGCTAAATATTCAGCAGTCTTATGTGGCAAAAGGGGAGGGTGGAGAAGGCGCCTCGGTGCGGGTCCGTTTGGTCAATATGGAGGAGGCTTTTCTAACCATCAAGCAAGCTTCTAGGGAAAACCTAGCGGTGCGGAGTGAATTTGAGTACCCTATCCCTGTGGAGGATGCTCTGGAGATTATGGAGCTGAGCCCTTTTACAAAGGTGGTGAAGCAACGTCATATCATCGTGATCGGTGAAAACAAGTGGGAGGTGGACTTTTTCCTCGAGGAAAATGAAGGCTTGATCGTAGCGGAGTTGGAGCTCCCATCGGTGGATACCGAGGTAGAGCTGCCGGAGTGGGTCGGTGAAGAAGTGACGAACGACAAGAGATACCTCAATAACTACCTAGCAGTACACCCCTATAGTACATGGAATAACTAATCTAAAATATAAAGTGACTATTATGAAGAGAAGATACTTACTTGCTTTGCTCGCTATGGTGCTGGTGGCACCATGGGCAGTGGCAGATGGAGGAATGTGGATGCTGCAATTTTTGAAGCAGCAAAACCTAAAGCGGATGCAGGAGATGGGCTTGAAGCTATCGGCTGAGGAGATCTATAATCCTGGTCGGGGGGCTTTGGGCGATGCCGTGGTGCAATTTGGCGGTGGCTGTACGGGGGAGATTGTCTCGAGCCAAGGTCTGGTCTTTACCAACCATCACTGTGGTTATGGTGAGATTCAGAGCCATAGTTCGGTAGAGGCCAACTATCTCCGCGATGGCTTTTATGCGCCTACCCTTCAGGATGAGCTCCCCAATCCGGGGCTGAATGTGACGATTGTGGAGGAGATTGTTGATGCTACGGACTATCTCAGTCAGTACTTGGAGAAGGTAGGGGAGCAGGACCCTCTCGTGTATATGCGTCGTGGCTATCTGCGTAAGGTGGCCGAGCAGTGGTATGTGGAGAATAGAGGAGCACTCACAGCAGGAGTGACCTTGGATATGGCTCCTTTTTATGAGGGCAATAGGTATTATCTCTTTGTGAAGAAGCAGTACTCGGATATCCGCTTAGTGGCAGCACCACCTAGCTGTATCGGTAAGTTTGGTGCCGATACAGACAACTGGGAGTGGCCTAGGCACTCGGGTGACTTTTCGGTCTTCCGAATCTACACGGCACCCGATGGTTCGCCAGCAGAGTATTCTGCAGATAATGTACCTCTAAAGCCTAAGTATTACCTCAAGGTGAGTGGCAAGGGGGTAGAGGAGGGAGACTTCGTGATGATGATGGGCTTCCCAGGCACTACCAATCACTTCTACACGCCTAGCGAGGTGCGGGAGCGTCTGGAGGTGGATAACCAGATCCGAATTGACCTTCGTAAGGTGCGCCAAGAGGCAATGTGGGAGGAGATGATGAAGGATGAGGCGGTCAATATCCAATATGCTGCAAAGTATCAAGGTTCGACCAACGCTTATAAGAATGCGATTGGCACCAGTTGGGCAGCACGTAAGAAGAACTTCGAGGCGGTGAAGCAGGAGATGGTGGATCGCCTCCTTGCCTACAGTAAGCAGCAGAATAAGCCTGAGTATGCCGAGGCGGTTGCTAAGATAGAGGCGATGGTGAAGGAGCGGGCTACGCTACGGGCACTCGCCAAGATCTATGAGGAGGGGCTCTGGAGAGCGGTGGAGACGGCTAAGGCTCCGCTGATCAAAAGTGATGAGGAGTTGAGGCAACTTCGTGACCCACAGGCGGCCACTAAATGGTACGATGATGTGGTACTAGGTTACTTTGATAAGGACTACAATAAGGAGGTAGATCGCAAGGTGACCGCTGCGATGTTTGAGGCGGTGCTGAAGTACATTGACCGTGTGACGGAGGGGCAGGAGCTATCGATTCAATTGCAAACCCCTTTTACTATCCGAAGCTTGATGGAAAGTAAGGACTTGGGTGCTATCTTTGATGAATCGATCTATTTTGATAAGGCGAAGATGGTGGAGGTACTGAGCTCTGAAGGGGGTGAGGTGGCATATGCGTTAGATCCTGTCACTTTACTCGCTTTCTCAGTGCGTGAGGATATGAAGACTATCTCCAAAGCACTCTCGGAGTATGACCGTGACTTTGCTCTAGCTCGCCGTACATTGCTACAGGGAATGCTGGAGATGGATGGGGAGATGAACCTTTGGCCTGATGCCAATCTTACACTTCGCTACACCTTTGGTCAGATCAAGGGTTATGTGCCTAGGGACAATGTCTATTATGGCGCTCAGACCACTATGGATGGAATTATGGAGAAGTGGGATGACGAAAGCCCTGAATTTTATCTCCTCCCTAAGGTGGTGGATATCTACCGTAATAAGGACTTCGGGCGCTGGGCTCTGCCAAATGGTAAGATGCCTGTGAATATTGTGGCAACTACTCATACTACCGGTGGAAACTCGGGTTCGCCTTTGGTGAATGGTAAGGGTGAGCTTGTGGGCATCAACTTCGACCGCAACTGGGAGGGCGTTGGTGGTGATATCGAGTATCTGCCCGATTATCAGCGGAGTATTATCCTAGATGTGAGATATCTACTGATGATATTGGATAAATATCTAGGGGCTGATAGACTGATGAATGAGTTGGATATCGTTGAGTAAAAAGTGGATTTATGAATAGAAGTCTACTAAAAGCACTGCTGCTCTTTTGCTGCATCCTGACTTTGTCGGGGTGTCGCAAGGAGGAGCAGTGCCAATCTATTCGCATCGTACATACCACTGATGTGCATGGTCGCCTATTTCCCTATGACTTGGTCAATGACCAGCCTAGCGAAGGAAGTTATGCACGGGTTGCTGCCTATGTGCAGGAACTAAAGGAGAGCAATCAGGAAGTGTTGCTCCTCGATGCAGGAGATATCCTACAGGGCCAGCCTACAGCCTACTACTATAATTATATTGATACGGTGGGAGTGCATCCGTTGGCTACCTTTTTCAATCAGTATGGGTATGATGCCATTACGATGGGTAACCACGACATAGAGACGGGGCATAGCGTTTACGATAAGTTTGTGACTCAGCTTAATATCCCTGCACTTGGTGCCAATGTGCTGAGGGAAGAGAGTGGAGAGCCCTACTTCCAGCCTTTTGTGATCGTCAATAAGGGTGGACGAAGGATTGCGGTGATCGGAACCACTACACCTAGTCTTACTGACAACCTGCCGGCTCACCTTTGGAGCGGTATGAAGCTGACCGATCAGGTGGAGACGGTTCGTAAGTATGTAGACGAGATAAAGGCCTCGAAGCCCGATATGATTGTGGCTTTGATCCACAGTGGTAGTGGAAATAGAGACGGTGCTTACTACCCCAAAGCAGAGCATGTGGGCTATCAGATGGCACGTGAGGTGCCAGAGCTAGACTTGATCCTTTTGGGGCATGATCATAAAGAGTTGCTAGACTCAGTAGTACATCAGAATGGAAAGGTAACTTACCTCCTTAATCCTGGTAGTGATGCCATGAGTGTAAGTGATACTGAGGTATTCTTCTGTAAGCAATCTAATGGCGCTAGTTCTATTAAGATCACACCTAAGATTGTCTCTCTTAAGGAGGTAGAGCCCGACCCTTCCTTTATGGCGAGCTTCGCAAAAGAGCGTGAGGCGGTTGATGCATTTATTTCGTCACCAGTGGGGCACCTGACGGAGAATATCGATGCGAGGAGCTCATTCTTCCGCCCTGCAACCTTTACCGACCTGATCCATCAGGTGGAGCAATTTGCTTTTCCGCAAGCTGAGATAACGCTGACGGCACCATTGGACTTCAATGTCTTATTGAAGAAAGGAACCATCTCTATTCGTGACCTATTTAAGCTCTATCGCTACGAAAATAGCCTCTACCTGATGCGGCTGTCGGGAGAGGAGGTGCGTGGAGCTCTAGAGGAGAGCTACGACCGCTGGATACAAACCATGTCGGGCCCTGCAGATGGCCTAATTCAGATCAATGAGGAGTACTTTGGTGGGCAGTATTTGGCTACAGCTCATCCCACATACAACTTTGATACCGCTTCAGGCATCACTTATACGGTGGACGTGCGGAGACCTCGTGGAGAGCGGGTAAAAATTACCTCTGTAGGGGTGGCTCCATTTGACCCTCAACGCACCTATTTAGTGGCGGTCAATTCGTATCGTGGTTCGGGCGGAGGTGGCTTGCTTACCAAAGGTGCTGGCATTCCAGTTCAGGAGCTGCAGGATAGAATTGTGGAGACAACGGAGCGAGACTTAAGGCATTACTTTATGCTCTTTCTGCAGAAATACGACCCCTATACGCCTACCATTAAGGCAAAGTGGTCGTTCGAACCAAGAGAGTGGACGGAGCCTGCTATACAGCGAGATAGCACCACTCTATTTAGTCATCTAAAGCAGTGATACTATGAATAGCTTATCAAAGGATAATTATTGTGTGATCATGGCTGGCGGAGTGGGGTCCCGCTTTTGGCCTTGGAGTAGAAACGACCGACCGAAGCAATTCCTAGATATTATTGAATCTGGGCGGACGATGATACAGGAGACTTTTGACCGCTTTGACCCCTTTATCCCGGAGGAGAATATCTATGTGATGACGGGGAAGCAGTTTGAAGCTCAGATGCTAAGGGAGCTACCCGCACTGCACCCTAGTCAGATCCTTACTGAGCCTGAGCGACGAAATACCGCTCCTGCCATTGCCTATGCTGCTTACAAGATCGCTAGCATTAATCCCGATGCGGTGATGATTGCCTCTCCTGCCGACCAGCATATCCAAAATGTGGGTCTATTTAAGGAGACGGTGCTCAAGGCAGCCGACTATGCTAGAGAGCACCACTGCCTGATGACGATTGGGATTGAGCCGACCTATCCAGCTACAGGGTATGGGTATATTGAGATGACGGAGCAAGCCAAAGCTGATGGCATCGGTCCGATTATCCGTTTTCAGGAAAAGCCCTCTGAAGAGGAGGCAATCAAGCTTTTGGCAACGGGTAACTATCTTTGGAATTCAGGGATATTCATCTGGCGAGTGAGGGATATTATTGAGGCACTGGAGCGGTATCTTCCCGAGGTGGCGGTCCTTTTTGCCGAGATTGATGCTTATGGAAGTGCCAATGAGACGGAGGCGGTAGCAAGAGCCTTTTTGGCTTGCCCATCTATCTCTATTGATTATGGGGTGATGGAAAAGGCCGAAGGGGTTGCTACCATTCATGGGGCGTTCGATTGGGATGACCTCGGTACGTGGCAGAGCCTTTACCGATACCAAACCCAAAACCCTTCTCAGGTCAGTGATAAGGCACCTGCAAAGGGCCGATTGATACTCGATAATAGTCCACATACCATGGTGCATCAAGGGGTGTCAGGAAAGGATGTGGTGGTGATAGGGCTGGAGGACTACTTAGTAGTGGACTTGGAGGATACGCTCCTCATAGCCCCCAAGAGTGATGAGAAGAAGCTCCACGCTTGGATGGATACCTACGCGAAGCAGCTGAAGAAGTAGTTTTCACCTTTTTTCGGCTCGAAATCAAAAAAGAATTGGCCGGAAGGTTGGTGATATCAAATATTTTAGTATCTTTGCAACACTTTTGAGGCACAAAAAAAAGCTTTAAGGGTAAGGAGAGGTGGCAGAGTGGTCGATTGCGGCGGTCTTGAAAACCGTTGAGGTGCGAGCCTCCGGGGGTTCGAATCCCTCCCTCTCCGCTTT
>NZ_HF988848.1:0-4661 GCF_000435035.1 Porphyromonas sp. CAG:1061
GGGGACTGGGCAGGTACTGACGACATCACCTCCTTCGCTGTCTACGTTGTCTCCGAGGATCGCAACGAGGTCCATTGCATCTCCAGCAATAAGATTGTGACTGCTCCTCCAGTGTGGGGACGTGATAGTAATTATGAATGGGAGCTAAAGGATCCAGCGAAGCTAGATCCCGATGTACAGAAGTGGGAGAATAACGTACTGACACTGACACCATGGCAAACCTCACCTGGGAAGAAGACCATCTATGCCTTCCTCAATCCACCAGCGCAGTATATCGAGTATCTAAGGCAAACGCTCTCCAACAAGGCTAGCTTTTTGGCGGCGATCAAGAAGCCAATTCCTTTTCAAGGAGAGGTCGGTATGACCTACACTACGACAGCCGATGCCCCCAAGCTCGGAGGCTTCCGCCCCGACCCCAACATAGCCAAGAAGGTCGTTTATATGGATCTTAATGAATACACAAAAAAGCCCGAAACTAAATCCTTAACAGGCTTTAACACTGACAAAATAAAATCCTTTGACAATCGTGCCTTTGATTTTAATTCAGAACCAGCTAAAGGTAGTTGTGATTTTGTCAAATATGCAGACCACATTATGTGCTCTGGCATAAAGGAGGACTTTGCCGTTACAGATAATGTGTCAAAAAGCGAAGTAGCCAATAGTCGCACGAACTTGGCTGTAGTCAGTGTCCGCAGGGTACTCGCTCAAGCCGTGGTGTCGTGGGATGAGAAGATCATCGGGGATGGGCTTAAGGGCGACCCCGAAAAGGAGAAGATGGAACTGAAGGGCATCTACTATCAGGTGCTCAATTTTGTGCCGACCTTCTACCCTATTGCCGAGCGTTCCGATAGTGAGTGGTTCAATATCAAGAATACCAAGAGTCCCTCTTATGACGATCTTACCCCCACCGACTTGATTAACTTTAACACCTATCATCCATACGGGGAGGAGAATTTTGACCCCATTACACTCGAGGATGAGCGTTTCTTCCGCAATTCTATTCCTGTGAATAAAAGCAAGGTAATGCCCCCTAGCACAGATAATGCGATACCAAATCTCTTACGTCAAAAGGTGCTATTAGTGCCGGGAAAGGTGGAAGATGACGCATCATTCAATAAAACTGGCTTTAAATTTCCTTATGAGACTCCCAGTGTACGATGGGGGGGGTGCTACCTGACCGAGACGACCCATCAATGGGGTGCCGGAGAGGATAGTGGCTACCGCAAGGGGAATACCCCTTTCTTTGCCGTCATCGCCTCCTTCGCTATCAAGAGCCTCCCATGGGATGAGAGTGCCCTCTCAGGGAGAAAGAAGAGAGAGGAAGATCTTCAGAAGAAGATTGCAGAAGTGAAAGCTAGTGCTGAACAAGCAAGAAGAGACTCGTTAGCACTTGAGCAACAACTAGTTCTAGAAAAAGAAGAATTAGCGAATTTTGAATCGCCAATTAAAGATTCTAAGAACTGGGGCAAAGCCGCAGAGTATACTAATGCATTGAATATTCGGGATGATTGGCAAGAAAAGTACAATGCGGCAACGGGTAGAAACCGAAAAGCAGCTTATAAGAAAGAACTAGAAAAAGCTCAAGCACTAGTCAATAAGTTACGTAAAGATTACTATGATGCTAAAAAAGATTCTGATGGCTACAGCAAACACATTGCAGCGGAAAATCAGGTGACCACTACAGAAGCTAAGATCGCTGAGGCGAAGAAAAAGATAGCTAGCATTGATAAGGAAATAGAAAGGCTTACAGAAGAGGCTGACAAAATTGAAGTGGCTGGTGTGACGTATGATGATGGAGATGATATTACTCCTATCACCTACGCCCATGGCATCAACCGTATCTACTACTCTCTGGATACGCAGAAGTTTTACCTCAATTACCACGACATCCCTGCGGACAAACGTGGTGGTAACCATAAGTTAAAGACTACTGACGACTGGTATACCAATATTACCAATGCCATCCCGGCAGGGGTAGCGATACCAGTAGCGTCACAAACTTTGCTGGATAAGTTCAGCGAGGTGTTGAATGGTAAGATTAAGGCGGAGACGCTCCCTGCTGATGAGCAGCGAGCTATGGACTTCTACCTCTATGGTAGGGTAGCTCCCGACTTGGTTCCCGCCTTCAAACAAGGTGCCAGGAAGTATGATTATATTGACCTTCGTCTTGGCTACGTAGAGGAGTACACCGCTAAGCACAAGGACAAGGTGGTCAACTACGAAATTCTGACCCGATACCGTGGAACAGATACAGCAAGCGAAACAAGATACAATGAAAATCAAATGTTACAAACTCGCCTGCTGATGGTCTACTACGCTTGGGTGAACCCTAGCACCAATGACAACCGCACCTGGTACTCATCACCAGTATTGCGTAATAATATCTACCACATGCACATCACCGGCTTCACGAAGATGGGGCTATCGGGGATCCCCTTTGTGAAGAAGCCTGACGACCCACGCTTCAGCTTCCTGCATAACATTGATCCCGATGAGAAGGTGCCATCGAACAATGAGTATCTGCCCATTCAGGATCCTTACATGAACGTACAGGTGACGAATGTCGGCTGGGGGATACATAGCTATAAAAAACAATTCTAATCACTATTAGATATGACTAAGAGAATACTAAATAGGGCACTTGCCCTCCTCCCAATTCTATTTCTTGGAGGGTGTCAATCGTTATTGCACGACCAGCTTAAGGAGTGCCCACGGGAAATAGAGGTGTTGCTCTATACTCAGACCGATTGTGATGGGGCACGTACCTACCCTAGCGATGTAAAGAGTGTGCTCCTCATCGCCTACAATGAAAAGGGTGAGGCAGTGGCGACACAGACCCACGAGGGACCCATCTCGGCCGAGACCAAGGTGCGGATGACGGTGCCTGCAGGCGAATCGGTTCGCGTTGCAGCATGGTCGGGTCTTTACAAGGATCACTTTGAGCTCACCCCTAATGCCAAGCTTGGCGAGCAATTTGTTCAGCTAAAGGCGGGTCAGGACCTGAAGGATCAGCGAATCCGCCAGGGGATTAGCCGTGAAGTAGCTCTGAAGCCACTCAATGAAGAGGGGGCAGATGAGGTCACCTCTGTGGAGGTGAATCTATTGGAGCTGACCAACCGCATCAAGGTGCACATCATCGGTCTTGAAGATCCAGATAAGATCTCTGTGGAGGTGGTATCGGCCAATGACCGCTACAGTGCCGAGGGTAAGATGCTGGGCAATAATGAGGCTACCCCTTATCCCTACCCTACCACGATTACGACCAAGGCGAATACCTTTGTCGGCCCAGTAGAGCCAGGTTGTGAACCTGGGTATGATGGCGAGCTAACAGCAGAACTGACCACCCTACTTCTGAGAAGCGGCCACAATAGTTGGCTCACCATGCGTAAGGCAGGTCAGGAGCATCCATTTTTCCGTAGCAACCTGATTGGGCTACTGATGAGTGCAGCTAAAGATGGTGCCGATATCAATCTCTACTGTGACCACGACTTCACCGTGGAGCTGAAGGTACGCCGCTGTCCTAACTGTTCCGAAGGATATCAAGTCGCTTGGGTGAAGATCAATAACTGGCAGGTACACAGCTACGATACTGAACTAGCTCCGTTATAATTAGGAATGAGACCGCTTTCCTATGGTGCAGGGATCTGCTGTTTACTACTGCTATCCCTCTTTCAGACCAGTTGTACCGACTTAATATTTGACGCACCTTATCCTGACCCTGGTCAGGGTAAGGTGGCGGTCGTTTTTAGTCGTCCCGAACTGCTATTGCCAGAGGGGACGGAGGAGCACTTCGGAAAGATCACCTCGCTACGTCTGGTAGCCACCAATCTAAAGGGAGAGGTGGTGTACAATGGGCGGCTACGCTACAAGGGGGCGGATAGAAACCTCAGTTGGCGTCAGCTGGCGTGTAGTGACCCTGTGGTGCTGGATCAGAGTACCTATGAATTCTTTTTCATCGCTAATGAGGAGGGGATCGGTATTCAGGAGGAGACATTTCAGCAAATCAATAGCAAGCAGGCGTTGTTGCGGCTCACCTATTTTATCCCTTTGTCACGCCCAGAGCATCGGCCATTTTTGATCCCATTGGTGGGGCACCTACAGCGACAGTTGCCTCGGCAAGAGGAGACGGATCGTACCATTATCCTCTATCCTCAGCTGGCACCATCGGTGGCACTCCTAGAGGTGGATACCAAGGGGTTGTCGATGGAGCGTATCGAGCTGGGGTTCCCTAAGGATCGGGAGGATGGGGGGCTCTTTGGGTACCCCTACTCTAAGGTGTCGGATCGGAGACATGAGATGCACTACTATCCGCTCACCCCATTGGAGAAGGGGGGGACGCTCTACTGTGTTGGTCTGCCTGAGGTGCGCTGTTATGCCCCGGAGCAGCAGCAGTGGCGAGGTCCAGAGCTCAGCGATATGACGCATCTGCGGATCCAGTTGACGAATGGCGAAACGAAGCTATTGCCACTGATGCAACTACCAGAGGAGCGACTCCCCAACAGTTACGAGGAGTACCTCCGCATCGCGATGGAGCCCGCCCCCATCGGCATCAATGGCCTCATCGAACGCTTCACCATCTTCCCAGGTGGCCATTACCGCTACCAGCTGCGTAATTTGTAGAGTACCTTATCGGACAAGTCGGACAGGTCAGACAAGTCGGA
>NZ_HF988849.1:0-6285 GCF_000435035.1 Porphyromonas sp. CAG:1061
AGGAGATCCGTGTGGCCCTACTCACGATCCATGAGCCACTCAGCAAGGTCGCTACCTTCATCACCAAGGAGGGCATCAAGAACGGACTGAAGCAGCTTGAGAGGACACTACAGCAAGACTTTGGCATTGAAAAGCCTAGGATCGCTGTGATGGGGCTCAACCCTCATGCTGGGGAAAATGGGCTCCTCGGGCTGGAGGAGGTGGAGGTGATTACTCCAGCTGTGGAGGAGGCGTGGCAAGAGGGGATACAGGCGTTTGGTCCTTTTGCTGCAGATGGCTTCTGGGGCAGTGGGCACTACCGTAAGTTTGATGCGGTACTCTCGATGTATCACGATCAGGGGCTTCTGCCTTTTAAGCTTCTAGCGATGGATGAAGGAGTGAATATCACTACGGGTCTGCCAATTATCCGCACTTCGCCCGACCACGGTACCGCCTTTGATATTTGTGGTAAGGGGGTGGCGAATGAGGCTTCTTTCCGCAATGCCATTTATAGAGCGATTGATATTTATAGGAATAGAATGCGGTATCAAGAGGCTACAGCCAACCCTCTACAGAAGAAGTATGTGGAGAGGGGTAAGGACAATGTGCGCCTAGACCTCTCTAAGAGTGACGACGAACTATAAATAAAAGCTTAGGGGCGTGACGAGAATTAGGGCATCAAGGAGTGGGCATTCTAAAGCGGCTTCACCGATCCTCAGTGTGGAGGATCTAAGAGATGAGGTGCACCCTTTCTTCGGAAGTAAGATAGGGCGACTTACTGGAGTAGGGCTGATGAAGGCACTTCGGGTATCTGAACTCAATGAGGTGCACTCCGACTATACGCACCTGAGGGGAACGGAGCTAACAACCGCTGTGCTCCAAGACCCGAGGGTGAATGTCTCTTACACGATTCACGGCGGGGAGCACCTTAAGGCACTTAAAGAGATGGGGGCTTTCTTCACCGTCTCCAACCACCCTTTTGGGGGATTGGACGGGCTAATATTACTGGATATTATGCTACGAGAGCGGGAGGACTTTATGGTGCTGGTGAATGGGATGCTGAATAAGATTTCGGCTCTCAGTGAGTATTGGATACCGGTAAAACCGATCATGAAAGACCGTGAGCACGACCCACAAAAGAATATCTCCGGACTACGACTGGTGGCGGATAGAGTGCAGGGTGGACACCCTGTGGGAATGTTTCCGGCGGGAGGATTGCCTCACTACCAAAAGCGGTATGGACAGCCTATGGAGATACCGTGGAAGCTCAATAATGTCCGAATCATGAAGCGGGCGGGTATTCCGGTTCTCCCCATTATGTTTGAGGGGAACAACTCTCGCCGATACTACCGCTTTGGTGAGCGGTGGGGGTATGATACTGCTTCAATACTGATCCCAAGGGAGTTATTTAATAAGAAGGGAGAGGAAATAGAGGTCTACATTGGTGCCCCTATTATGCCCGATGAGCTATCGCGCCATAAAGATTTGAGTGAAAGTAGAGACTACCTGATGAGGCAGTGCCTGGGTATTCTACCATCGTACAAAGGGCGTCTCGATTATTTACAGAATCATTGAACCATTATGAGCCGAAAGTGGTATAAACAGAAGGATCTGCTCTACTACATCGCCATCCTTATCGCAGGGGTGATCGTAGTAGGCATACTGTCACGACTACCCGACCCTCACGCTGAGCCTACTGGCAAGGTCTCACTTGGGGAGGCCTTTGGGATATTTACCGATATCCTACATGGGCATGTGACCTCTATCTTTGGGCTACTGCTCTTGCAGGTGATTGTGATCTTGATATTCGCCCGCTTTGTGGCGTGGCTCTTTACCAAGATGGGGCAGCCCTCGGTGATTGGCGAGATATTGGCGGGTATCATCTTGGGTCCCTCGGTAGTGGGATGGCTATGGCCGGAGGGTTTCAACTTTCTGTTTCCACAAGAGAGTCTGCACAACATCTCATTGCTGAGTCAGTTTGGTCTGATCCTCTTTATGTTTGTGATAGGGATGGAGCTCAATCTGGAGGAGATCAAAAAGCAACTCCGGCAGAGCTTTGTGATTGCCCACTCGGGGATTGTGGCACCTTTTATACTGGGTGCTATCTTGGCGGTATTTCTCTATGAGGAGTATAGCGGTGCCGATGCCACGGTGCTTACCTTTGCCCTCTTCGTAGGTATCACCCTGAGTGTGACCGCTTTCCCTGTGCTGGCAAGGATTATCCAAGAGCAGGGTAAGATGCAATCTCGCCTAGGGATCCTCTCTATGGCGAGTGCGGCGAATGGCGATATTACGGCGTGGTGCCTACTAGCGGTAATCATGGCAATTGCACAGGCTGGGTCGGCACTTAGTGCCCTCTTTACCATCCTCTTTGCAGGGGTCTATATGGCGATTATGTTTGGGGTGGTTCGCCCGCTTTTCGCTATGATTGGAGCTACCTATCAGACGAAGGAGGTGGCGGGAAAGGGAGTGGTAGCACTCTCCTTTACCCTTCTACTTATCTCGGCCTACGTGACGGAGGTACTGGGGCTACACGCCCTTTTCGGGGCTTTTATTGCGGGAGTGGTGATGCCCGACAACCTCAACTTCCGGCATATGCTCACGGAGAAGATTGAGGATGTTGCCTTGGCGATATTCCTGCCTCTATTCTTTGTATCAAGTGGGCTCTCTACGGAGATTGGTTTGCTCAATACCTCCACCCACTGGTGGATTACGGGTCTGATAACCCTCGTGGCAATTTTTGGCAAGATTGGCGGCACCTACTCCGCCTGTAGGGTGGTGGGCGAGACGCCACACGATAGCCTTTATATGGGTATTTTGATGAATACACGTGGGCTGATGGAGCTGGTGATTCTCTCTATGGGACTAGAGCTGGGTATCCTTTCGCCAGTTATCTATGCGATGCTGGTGATTATGACCTTGGTCACCACCTTTATGACCACCCCTGTGATCAATTTAACCAACAAAATATGGGTCAAGCGTGCCACAAGAGCCGATCACCAGCACTTCCATATTCTCTTCTCTTTTGCGAGAAGTAAGATGGGGCTGACGATGCTCCATATCGTGGAGAGCCTATTTGCCAAGCCAGAGGAGTCTGTGGAATTGGTCGGTCTGCACCTCACCGTGGGAAGCGACACGAGCAAGAGCGATGCCGAGCTATATCGGAGCCAAAACTTCGCCCCTATTCAGTCGCATGCCGATGCATCGGGATACGGGGTGGAAGAGTATTATGAGGTGACGGATGACCCGCTTCACTCTATCGCCAAGGCGACGAGGGTAAAGGGAGCCGACCTACTACTGGTGGGTGCTGGACTAGAGCTTTCTGCCAACCCCGAGGATAAGGCGATGCGGGAGCGGCACCTCAAGTTTGGTCGTAGCTTTTCAAAAATCTTCTCTCAGACCATCAACTTCTTTAATCTCCACAATCTATTTGAGGACCATACAGAGGACTTCGTGAGGATCCCTCACTGTGCCATCGGTGTGGTAATAGATCGTGGTCTGGAGCAACAGGCAAAGCAGATTGCCATTCTTTCGGATCAAAAAGAGGAGGGCTTTAGGAGTTTGGTAGAGACTATTACTCAAACGACCGAGGCAACTATTAAGCAGTACCAAGCTGGGCAGGCAGAGTTGGAGGAGATCAAGTCCTCTTGCGACCTTCTACTGATGCCTTACCACCTATGGCAAGAGCTACGCACTGAGGACCCTGAGATTATCCACAAAATCCCAACCACCCTACTTTTGCAAGCGAATAAGAAATGAAATATCTACTCATAGCTAATCCTATTTCTGGTCCTAAGAAGGGCCAAACCTCTATCCACCAAAAAGCATTGGAGCGGATAGAGAATGCAGGACATTCCGCCAGTTTACTCACTACGGAGTATGAAGGACATGGTTACGAACTGGCACTTGAGGCTCTGGATAGCGACTACGATGTGATTGTGGCAATAGGCGGAGACGGCACTGTGAATGAGGTAGCACGTGCCTTGACTCATTCGGATAAGGTGCTCGGTATCATCCCTAATGGGAGTGGCAACGGATTGGCACGTGAGCTACAAATCCCTTTGGACACCAGTGAAGCAACGAAGGTGTTGCTTGAGAATAATGTGATGACGATGGATACCTGCACCGCCAATGGAGAGCCTTTTTTCGTTACCTGTGGCATCGGCTTCGACGGGAAGATATCTAAGGAGTTTGCCAAAAGCGACGCTAGAGGGCTTACCACTTACGCTAAGGAAGCGGTAAGCGAGTACTTCAACTACCACCCCAATGACTACCACCTGCTCATCGATGGTAAGGAGGTGACAGCAACCGCCTTTCTTATTGCTATTGGCAACGCCTCTCAGTATGGCAATAATGCCTATATTGCACCCAATGCTAGCCTAACGGATGGAGTACTGGACCTCACAATCCTCAAGCCCTTCCCTCATATTGAGGCAACTAAAATAGCTATGCAGTTATTTACCAAGGGGATTGATAGGAATGAGTACGCCGCCCTCTACAAAGGCAAGCATATCCTCATTGAGACACCCAATAGGGTCAATTACCACATTGATGGAGAGCCGAAGCACAAGACCGACCGACTAGAGATCGAGGTCTGTCCCGCTTCTCTTCAGGTGGTCAGTAGGAAGGAGGAGAGCTACAATAAGTCTATGCTCGACCTGCTACACCAAGCGGCGAGCGGTTTTCATGGATGGACAGCAGATATCAAAGAGCGATTTAAGTAAGTATGGAAATCAATAAAGCACAATTTATCACCAGTAGTAGCAAGCTAAGTGAATGCCCCAAGGAAGGAATACCCGAGATAGCTTTTATCGGGCGCTCCAACGTGGGGAAGTCTTCGCTCATCAACCTACTCACGGGGGTGAAAGGCCTAGCCAAAACCTCCCAAACACCTGGTAAGACGCAGCTCATCAACCACTTTTTGGTCAATGACTCCTTTTATATTGTCGACCTTCCTGGCTACGGTTATGCTCGGGTGGGCAAGGACCAGAGGAGTGGCTTCAAAAAGATGATAGAGGATTATATCCATCAGCGAGAGGAGATGGTCAATCTCTTTGTACTGGTGGATATCCGCCATAAACCGATGAAGATAGATGTCGACTTCATTAATGAGATGGGCGAGACGGGCGTTCCTTTCTCTATTGTCTTCACGAAGGCCGATAAACTCTCTAAGTCGGCTGCGAAGATGAGCCTCATGGCCTATCAAGAGGAGCTACTCAAGAGTTGGGAGGAGCTTCCCCCTCTATTTGTCACCTCTTCGGAGAGTGGTGAGGGGCGGGAGCAGCTGCTGGAGTATATTGAGCAAATTCTCTGACCCACTATATATTTGGTACCTTTGTAACCTTAGGAAGAGCTCTATGGAATTGATGCAAATAATAGAATTGGTAGCAGCCACCATTGGCATCCTCTATGTATGGCTAGAGATGAAGGCGAGTGTCTGGCTCTGGCCAGTCGGCATCGTGCTACCCCTCTTCTACATCTATATCTCATGGCAAAGTGAGGTGTACGGCAATGTGCTGGTCAATATCTACTACATCATCGCCTGTGTCTGGGGCTGGCGTGAGTGGCTCAAGCACCGCAAAGATGGAGAAACGAAGGAACTCCCCATCTCCCATCTACCCGAGCGGCATCTCTGGACTTTAGGCCTAGTAGCCTTGCTTTTTCTGGGGTTATGGCCTCTATTTGAGTACTATATGGGGAGCCCTTTTCCCGCTTTTGATGCCGCCGCTACCGCCATCAGCTTCTATGGCATGTGGCTTTTGGGAAAGAAGTATATTGAGAGCTGGTATTGCTGGATCTCGTCGAATGCGATCTATTGTACCCTTTACTTTCTACAATCTTACACGATCACCGGCTTATTCTTTACCCTCTACACCGTGATTTCGGTGGTGGGGTATTTTAATTGGCGTAAACTACTAAAGCTTCAGCACGATGCAAATCAACCTCAATAGTCCATACACACCCGAAGTCGTCGTAGTGGCAAATGGCGACCTTCACCATGATGAGGAGACGCTAAGGCTCTTGCAAGTAGCCCCTCACGTAGTGGTCTGTGACGGTGCTCTCCGACGCTATTTAGAGCTCACTACTCGCAAGCCCGATGCCGTGGTAGGTGACGGAGACTCAGTGAATGAAGAGGAGCTGAAGCGGGCGGGCGTACCCTTTACCAAGATCGCCGATCAAGAGACCAACGACCTCACCAAGGGCGTCACTTTTGCCATAGATAAGGGGTGGAAAAAGATCGCCATTATCGGAGCTACAGGTCGGCGAGAGGATCACTCTGTGGGCAATATTTTTCTACTCCCCGAG
>NZ_HF988849.1:6355-11291 GCF_000435035.1 Porphyromonas sp. CAG:1061
CATCCCTTTTCAAGGCGATTGCCTATTAGAGACAGAAGTGGGGCGGGAGCTTTCCCTCTTCGCCACAAAGGAGCTACCGATGAGTGCCAGTGGCGTTGCCTATCCTTTCGAGCAAAGGGTCTTCACAGCTCTTTGGCAAGCGACCCTCAATCAGGTCACCAGCCCTATAGTAAAGCTCTACTCCGAGGGGATCGCCATCGTTTTTATTTCACAGGAAAAGCGGTAATTTATGGGCAATAAGTACTACATCGTTTGGGAAGGGCACCAACCTGGCATCTACGAGTCGTGGGAGGAGTGCCAAGCACAAGTGCGTCACTTTTCTCGACCAAAGTTCAAGAGTTTCAAAGAGATTACTCGCGAGCAGGCGGAAGCCCTTTTCCAAAACCCCTATGCCCTCCAAGGCGAAGGGGAGCCAAGGATATTGGACCGTAGCCACGAGATCGACCTCACTGCACTATCGGTAGATGCTGCCACCAGTGGCAATCCCGGACCGATGGAGTACCGAGGTGTCTGGGTTGAGACCAAGGATCCACTCTTCAGCAGTAAGGTCTACCCCGTTGGCACCAACAATATAGGCGAGTTTCTAGCCATTGTACACGCCATGGCGTGGATGAAGCAAAATAATTACTTCGTGCCGATCTACACCGATAGTCTCACCGCACAGGCGTGGATTCGTAAGAAGCAACCCAATTCAAAGCTTCCGCTTACTCCCGAGACACAAGAGCTCTACCATGTACTACAGCGGGCAGTTAATTGGCTCCATAATAATGACCTCTCTATGTTTACCCTCCTCAAGTGGGAGACTGAGCTATGGGGAGAGATACCGGCCGACTATGGGCGTAAAAAGTAAATCTGCCAATATGCGTGCCATCCTACTCATCAATACCGGTTCACCAAAGAGCTTAGAGACCAAAGAGGTACGCAACTATCTCACCGACTTTCTCACCGATCGGCGAATAATTGGGTTGCCCCAACCCTTTAGAAATATACTAGTGCACGGCATCATTGCCCCTTCACGAGCTCCCAAGTCCAGAGACAAATATGCCCAAATATGGCGGACAGAGGGATCGCCTCTCCAGATACTCACCGAGGCATTGGCCACTCGCATAGAGAGCGAAAGTGGCATCGCCACTTTTGTAGCGATGCGGTACAACCGTGGCTCCCTCGAAGAGGCATACCAGCGAATCACCACTCAGGGCTTTACCGAAGTGGTGCTCGTTCCCCTTTTCCCTCACTACGCTATGAGTAGCTACGAGAGTGCCGTAGCACATGCCGTGGAAGTTCATCAGCAAGGAAGCTACCCCTTTGCCCTCCACTGCGTTGCACCTTACTTCAGCCACCCACTCTATATTGAAGCACTATTGGAGCAGCTTGATCGGTTAGCTACCCCCGACGGTCACCTACTCTTCTCCTACCATGGTATACCGCTTTATCAAAATAAAGCCTATGCCGGTAACCCACAGAAAGACTATCCCTACCAGTGCGGCGAGACCACCCGACTAGTCACCACTCACCCACGATTCAAGGCGATGAACCTCTCCTATGAGATCTGCTACCAGTCACGATTTGGGCACAATAGATGGCTAACCCCTACCCTAGAGAGCCGACTTGAGGCGTTGGCAAAGGAAGGGCAAAAGAAGGTCTCCGTCATCTGCCCCTCCTTCGTCTGCGACTGCCTAGAGACCTCTTGGGAAGTCGGTATCGATCTGAAAGAGCGGTTCTCAAAGCTTCAGCTCACTCTGATAGAGTGCCCCAACGACTCCCTGACGATGGCAAACTGTATCATAGACCAAGTCAATCACCATACCACAGAGGCAATAGAATGGACGAAACCATGACACTTTACTTTATACAGCATAGTTGCTACCTCGTGGAGGGTAGCAATGCCTTTTACCTCTTTGACTACTTCGGCGAGGGCGATCCCCAGACGATTCTCTCAAAAGAACCAGAGAAGCCGCTCTATATCCTCACTACACACTCTCACCACGACCACTATTCGTCTGCGGTTTTCAAGGAGTTTGGCGGGCGAGAACTGCACTATATCTTTCACAGCGAGCTAAGGGACAAGGTACCCTCTGATCAACTCTGCAAGGTGCATTTCCTCGAGACTGGCGAGAGCTACAAGGATAACCACCTTTGGGTGAAAGCCTTTGGTAGTACCGATGTAGGCGGTAGTTTCTACTGCAAAGTGGAGGGGCTGTTCCTCTTCCACGCTGGCGACCTGAATAATTGGCACTGGAATGAAGAGGCCGATGACCGCTATATCCGCCAGTACGAAGCTGCGTGGCAGGCAGAGCTCACAAGTCTAACAACAGAAGTAACCCAGTTAGATCTCCTGATGTTTCCTACCGACCTAAGATTGGGCAAAGATTATCTAAAGGGACTTCGAGAGCTACTTGGCCTTATCTCGATTCGCCACCTTGCCCCAATGCATCTCAATGGTCAACTCAATCCTAACGAATTGGAAGCTCTGGCTAGGCAACACCATTTCAACCTATTACTTCCTCAACCACTCACCGCAAGGCAACTACTATGAACGCCCTTCGCATCATCAAAGACTACGCCCTCCTTTGGGCCATGTTGCTGGGAGCTCTATTCTACCCCTGGCTACACCACCTCGCCCCACTGACTACCTATACCCTATTTTTAATGCTACTTCTCTCCTATACCAAGGTGAGTCCGAAGGAGATGAAGCTCAATCGCACCCACGCCTTGCTCTTCGCCCTCCAGTGGTTTTTAGGCATCATCGCCTTCCTAGTGATTGAGCCTTTTGATGTAACCATAGCCACGGGGGTGGCACTCATTATCCTCACCCCTACCGCCACGGCTGCCTCGGTGATTACAGGAATGCTGGGTGGAAGCATCGCCTTTGTCACTAGTTATATGATCCTTAGCAATGTGGCGATTGCCTTGATAGGACCAGTGCTGATCGGTCTCCTTCACCCCGAGATGGCAGCCAATTATTGGAGCACCGTGCTCACCATACTCGGACAGGTTTCGGCTTTGCTCGTATTGCCACTGATTGTTGCATGGGCACTACGTTACTTTGCCCCCAAATGGCACGACCGCTTGGCGCACTTCAGCTTCCTCACCTTCTGGATATGGGCTGTGAATATCATGATACTGATTGCCACCGCCATACACACCTACCTCACCAATGACCACCTCACCCCGAGGTACACCCTACTCCTTTCGCTCATCACTCTCGTCACCACCTTGGCACTCTACTACGTTGGAGGTCAGGCCTCACGACTGACTGGCGAGCGACGAGTCAATGGTCGGCAAACCCTCGGGCAGAAGAATACCGTCTTCGCTATCTGGCTCGCGATCCTTTTCCTTGATGCCAAGGTAGCCTTTGTCCCCACCCTATATATAGTGGTGCAGAATGTGATCAATTCGCTCGAATTGGCCGCCTATCAAAAATCATTACGCAAAAAGAATGGCACGAATTAGTAAAGAGATGATCTCCATCATCATTAATGGAGAGAGGGACCAAGAGAAGGCTCAGTTCCTACAGATCCGACGTGAGATGCCTACGGCTCTCGAGTCGGGCAAATACCCCATCCGAGTAGATATCACGTGGGAGTACAATGGCGACCACTCGGATATGCCTACAGAGGAGGTGGCGGAGCAGATGAATAGCCTAGAGGAGGCCCTTATCCCTGCACTAGAGAAGAATAACCTCGCGCTACTCGCCTACCAAGTGACGGGCGAGGGGCGCCGACTATGGTGCTTCTACACCCGCAACATTGGGGCGTTTCAAGAGACGCTCAATGACTCACTGGAGGAGCTACCCCTCTTTCCGATTACCTTTTATGCCGAAGAGGATCGGGAGGCTGACGCTTTTAGAGAAGTTGAAACATTATTATAAATGAAGACCATTATGAAAAGAGTATTATTGGTACTGGCAGCTATAGCACTGCTACTCCCCAGTTGTAAAAAGGAGAATAAGGAGGAGCAGACCGCACTCGCTCCGCTTAAGGTGGGAGCGATGTCGTCGCTCGACTACCTTCCCTACGTGATTGCCGAGAAGATGGGCTATACCGATAGCCTAGGCTTGGACCTAGAGATCGTGAAGTTTTTCTCTGCCAACGACCGCGATGCCGCCTTTAGGAGTGGTCAGCTCGATGGCACCGTTATTGACTATACTGGCGCAGCAATACAGCAGGCAGCAGGACTTCCCTTGGCGATTGTGGTAAAGCACGATGGTTATTTTGAGTTGATGGCTCAGCCCACAATGGAGAGCGTTGCCGACCTCAAAGGGAAACAAGTTTCTGTCTCTCGCAATACCGTGATAGAGTATGCCACCGATAAGATGCTAGAGGCTGGTGGACTTGCCGAAGCTGATGTAGAGAAGCCTGAGATTAATAAGATTCCTCTCCGTATGGAGATGATGGTCTCCAAGCAGATAGATGCCTCAGTCTTTCCTGACCCTTTTATCACCATCTCTAAGGCACAGGGTTTCGTAGCCCTCTCCTCTACCCGTGACCTCGGCATCTCGGTTACTGGCACCATGTTTACAGAGAAGGCATTGACCGAAAAGGGGGAGTCAATCCGTGCCCTTCTCAAAGCCTACAACCTCGGCGTGGATTACCTCAATAGCCACGACCGCCAAGAGTGGGTAGAGGTACTGATCAATGATGCTGGAGTACCAGCAGAACTAGCGAATAAGGTGGTACTTCCTACCTATACTCACGCCACGCTCCCTTCGGAGAAGGACCTCAGCGAGACCCTACAGTGGCTACAAGCGAAGCAACTGGTTCCCGCAGAGTACGATATCAAGGGACTCGTTTCGAGCGAATACCTACCTGAGTAAGCAGGCACCGTGAGTAGGATCACCATCAAAGAACTCTCCTATAGCTATCACGGCCGAGGAGGGGTGACCCAAGCCCTTAACCGCGTGAGCCTATCCCTTGCCGAGGGCGAGGTGATAGGG
>NZ_HF988850.1:0-4678 GCF_000435035.1 Porphyromonas sp. CAG:1061
GTACGACACCAAAATACCGCCATTATTCGAATGATAATAAGTTCTATGTGTAAGTTTAATCAATTTTTACGAGATAATGATTTTAACTAAACTTGAAATCATTGTTGATTTGATATTTTTTTCTAGTAATTGAAGTTTCTTATGGGTACTTGCATTATTTACTAATAAGGGCTTGCCAAATCAGTGATTGGCAAGCCCTTAAACTAATGATCGTGGAGTAAAGGGTTACTCGATACGGCGAGCACCGTCGGAGATAACCACGTTGTATACCTTAGGTTCGTGACCAAACTTCTTGGCAAAGCGTTCCTTGGCAGTCTCTACAAAGAGGTCTTGAAGCTCTTCCTTTACTAAGTTGATGGTGCAACCACCGAAGCCACCACCCATCACTCTCGAGCCAGTTACTCCGCACTCCATGGCTATCTCATTGAGGTAGTCAAGCTCTTCGCAGCTCACCTCATAGAGTTGGCTCATACCTTTGTGCGTTTCGTACATCTTCTTGCCCGCTGTCTCGTAATCGTCCTTCTCAAGGGCTTCCGAAACGTCCAGTACGCGTTGGATCTCCTCCACCACATACTCTGCACGCATATAATCTTCGTCCGATACCTTTCCCTTGTAGCTCTCAAGTAGCTCCATAGATACATCTCTTAGGAAGGTTACCTCGGGGTGATCCTTCTGGATTACCTCTACCACACGCTCGCAAGAGTGGCGGCGGTCGTTGTAGGCACTATCAGCAAGATTGTGCTTCACTACAGTATCGAGTAGCACCAACTTATACCCATCTGGGTGGAAAGGAAAGTACTTATACTCCATGCTGCGGCAGTCAAGACGCATCAGTGTCCCCTCCTTGCCGTGGATAGAGGCAAATTGATCCATGATGCCACACTTTACCCCTACGTAGTGGTGCTCGGTACGCTGACCCACTTTGGCAAGCTCCATCTTTTCGATCTTCTTCTCACCAAATAGTTCGTTGATTGCGGTAGCATAGCAACTTTCCAATGCTGCTGATGAAGACATTCCTGCCCCTAGAGGCACATCGCCAGAGAAGGCGGTGTTGAAGCCTTTTACCTCTACCCCTAGCTTCTCCATCTCTTTGCAAACGCCGTAAATGTACTTTGCCCAACTGGCGGTGGGGGCCTCGGTATCAGTGAGATCAAACTCTACATAGTCCTTGAGGTCAATGGCGTAGGCCCTTACCTTTTGGGTGCCATTGGGCTTGATCTCTGCCAAAATACCTTTCTCTACCGCTCCTGGAAATACAAAGCCTCCATTGTAATCGGTATGCTCACCGATCAGATTGATTCGCCCTGGGGCAAAGTAAATGTATCCTGTGGAGCCATCAAAGTGCTTGATAAAACGGCTCCTTACAAATTCTATATCTCTCATATATTCATTACATTTCAGTGGTGACCCCTGTATCTGTTTTCTTTACCTTGTGTCCGGAGATAGCGTAGTAAAGGATAAATAGCTCACCCAGTACTACAAAGAGCCAAGTGGGGTTCCAGCTTCCGATAGCAGACTTGAGGATTCCCTGAATTACTGGGAATAGAGCTCCACCGAAGCATCCCATCATCAGCACACCTGACGCCTTGGAGGTGTATCTGCCTAGACTATCGATAGCAAGTGCAAAGATAGCAGGCCACATGATGGAGTGGAAGATACCCACTCCGCAGAGGAACCAAGGTATCTTGGTGATCATTGCTAGCACAATCAGAAGGATGGCACCCGACGCTGCAACCAACAGTTGGAGCTGTGCACTCACCTTGTTGAGGAAGCTACTTGCAAATCGGCCAACCAATAGGCCACCCCAGTAGAGTGAAGCCATCAAGGCAGCATCCTTAAGGGCAAAGCCGAGGTCGCCCTGAGCAAATAGTACCACGTTGGCACCAACGCACACCTCTACTCCTACGTAGCAGAATAGGGCAATCAGACCTAGTTTGAGGTGACTAAAGCTCCAAACACTCTCTGGCAGATACTCACTCTTGCCACCTCCACCTGCTACCTCTGGTAGGTGAATCTTGGTGAGTGAGAAGGCCAATGCTGCTACGAGCACTAGGAGAACTAGGAAGGGGATGTATAGGCTATTGAGGCTAATATCTAGCCCGTCCTTGCCACTAAAGATCACATAAGCTACAAAGATTGGCCCTAGTGTGGTCATCAATGAATTACCTGTACCTGCAATGCTCTGGCGCTGAACACCTGTAGTGCCTTTCACATCGCATGCAACGATGTAAGGATTGATCACCGCCTGTAGATAGGTGAGTGCCGTACCAGCAACAAAGGAGCCTAGTAGGAATACCCAGTAGGCCACTGGAATCACCATTCCCTTGGTGTAGAGTAGTCCATTGTACTCTCCATTCACCTCTTGGACTTGGAAGTTGCCAGTCAGAGCTGCTTGAGTCTGGGCTGCCTGAAGTGCGTCACCAGGAGCTATGCCCTCTTGCTTTGTGAGGTCTTCAATGCCTCTTGCCTCATCAATAAATCCTTGGAATTTATTGATATCTACATTGTCAAATACCCATGCAGAGCTCATGTAGATTAGAAATGAGATGCAGAGGATGCTCAGCCCTAGTAGAAGGGCGGGCTTGTAGCCTTTCTTGCCAATATAATTGGCACTTGCTGGTCCCATCACTAGGTAAGCAAGGAAAAAGGCGAAGTTGAGAGAAGTCGCTAGTGTGTCGGCATTGGCGCCACCTAGCAGTAGGTAAGCAGCCTTCATAGGGGCTTGGAACTGCTGATTGAGATTGGTAATCAATCCCACCAATGCCATCAAAACTACCATGATGATAAAAGGCACCAGGTAGTTTTGCTGTGTCTGTTTAGTTGTTGTTGTCATTGGAATTAGTCTATTATTAAGGTATAAATATATTACTCGATGGTGTTGAAGCTAAAGATAGTTTGGCTTCTAAAGGTCTCGCCTGGCCGGAGTAGAGTAGAGGGGTACTCTGGCTTATTGGGACTATCAGGATAGTGTTGTGTCTCAAAGCAGACTGCTGAGCGTGCTGGGTATCTGCTGTCGCCCTTGCCACGCATATTTCCGCTCATCCAGTTGCCTGTATAGAGTTGCATTCCTGGTTGGTCGGTCTTAATCTTCATCTCTATGCCACTCTTAGGACTAGAGCAGACGGCACAAAGTCCCATTTCACCTAGCGGTTTATCTAGGATAAAGGTGTGGTCGTAACCCCTTGCCCAATTGAGCTGATCTATATCGGTATCTATCCGCTCACCAATAAGGCGGGGCTCTATAAAATCAAAAGGAGTGCCGGCTACCGCTTCAGGCTTTCCGTAGGGAATAGCCGTCTCATCGGTTGGTAGGTACTCCTTTGCATTGATCAAGAGTGTGTGGTCGTGTACCGAAGGATCGCCCTCTCCAGAGAGGTTGAAGTAGGCATGGTTGGTGAGGTTGAGCACCGTTGCCTTGTCGGTCGTTGCTTCGTAAGCGATAGCAAAGTTGTTGGTGACAGGGCAGAGACCATAGGTCACCTGCACCTTGAGTTCGCCTGGATACCCCTCCTCTCCATCTTTCGATATGTAGGAGAGAACCAACTCTGAAGCCGATGCCTGTTCCACCGTCCAAACCACGCTATTAAATCCCTTCTTGCCACCATGGAGGGCATTAGGTCCATTATTGATGAGCAATGAGTACTCCTCACCATCAATGGCAAACTTTCCCTTGGCAATTCTATTGGCATACCGTCCGCAGATAGCACCAAAGTAGGCCTCTTCACTCTCAATATAATCTTGCAGACGGTCATGCCCAAGCACAATGTCTACTTTCTTTCCCTCTCGGTCCGGTACCCTTATGGCTACTATCTTAGCACCAAGGTTGAGGATATCTATCTCTATCCCATTGGCATTGCTGAGGGTGTAAAGTGCTACCTCCTTACCATCTACCCTCCCCTTAAATCTCTCTTTATTCATATCCTTTAATTGAAAAGCCTCGTCCATCGCATTCTAATTTAGATGAACTGCTGGCTCTGAATAAGATTATTAATTAAGCTTCGCATCAAAGATAACTTTTTTTCTTTAGATATCGCTCCTCTTGGTAGTACAATTTGCTTCTTTGCTCCTTTTCTTCTTGTTGCTTGGTTCTATCTTGCTCTTCTGACAAGCCTCTGCTAGTGGGCATCCAGCACAAGCTGTTGGCACCTCCTTTTTTTGTGGCTTCAACATTTTCCAAAGGTGGCGACAGACTAAGAATGCCACTAAGGCAATGATTATATATGTAATGAGAGTTTGCACCATATCACTTAAATTGATTATTCTCCAAATCTTCTTACTACTCACAAAACTACCCATTTATTCGCACACCCCCTATCCCTTTTTATGATTAATAGTATTAAGTTGGGACTTTTAGCCAAGAAATAATGGTGGATATTTGGTGGATTAAAAATTTATTGCTACCTTTGCAGAGCAAAATCAAAAGGATACCTTCTTTGAGAGTTAGACCTTTTTTGCGGCTGTGGCGTAATTGGTAGCCGCGCTAGACTTAGGATCTAGTGGAGCAATCCGTGGGGGTTCGAGTCCCTTCAGCCGCACACTATACGTGTTGTTTTTACGTTTTAGTAGATTGTAAGTTTTTGGTTTTGGTTGCTCTGAGATGTTTCATCCCAGAGCTTTTTTTTATGCCTTCTTATTAACGAGGTGCTATTGAACTATCTGGTTTTGCCTATGAACGGTA
>NZ_HF988851.1:0-821 GCF_000435035.1 Porphyromonas sp. CAG:1061
TTGCAACTCGCCGATTGCTTAGTTGCATCTCAGCGAACGATTTAGTATGACATTGAATTTCAATTGATTAAAAAGCAGGTCTCTGAAACCCCATTTCAGTTTTTTCACATTGGTTCTGCAGTTTAAAATTCTGGAAGACTGAGTGGCTTGTGGTGGGAAAACAGGTTCAGTACTAGTCGGGTTCCGATAAATAGAAGCCAAAGCAGTTGACACCTCTAATGCACAATCCATAAGTATAGGTCGGAGTGGTAGGTATGTATGGATAATAATGAGTAAATTTGCAGAGTGAGCGATGGGCGATAGGGAGGAGAGGAGAGTGTCCATTAGTTCAATTTATACGAGACATACACATTATATAGATAGCGTACCTACGATGAAGCGAACCGAGGAAAGGGAGTCACAATCCACCCAGCTGTCCACTGTAGCGACCAGCACCGAAGCCTCTTCGGCAGAGACCACTCTGTCCAATAACGAGGGCGGTGATGAACCACAGGGAGCGGACGGGGAGGAACCTTCGCCTAAGGCCTATAGAAGCTGGTGGCGGCGAGGGCTACGGTGGCTTGGCATCGGTATAGCTACGGTGTTTGCAATACTCATACTAGGTACGGCACTCCTCTACCTACCTGTGGTGCAGGGGTGGCTCTTGGGTTTGGTTCGGACCGAGGTAGCAGAGCGCGCTGGCATTGCGCTGGAGTGGGAGCGTGTGGGGGTAGCCTTTCCACTGAAGCTGCGACTGGAAGAGGTTCGGGCTACAGAGATCGCAAGTGGGGATGAACTGGGGTCGGTAGGTTTGCTCACCGCGGATGTACGATTGCTCCCTC
>NZ_HF988852.1:0-2436 GCF_000435035.1 Porphyromonas sp. CAG:1061
CTTAGTTGCAACTAAACTTTTGCCCTCTTACGCCACCCACTTTTTATAGGTCTATAATAAGTATATGAGTAGTCCCACACTCCTTTTGGATGAACGGTTCTAGTCTTAGAATAGCCTTTGGTAGGCTCCACATAATATACTAATATACTAATGTGTGAATGGTTGTTCGGGTATTGGTAAAAGGGTATAAAGAGAGCGGTTCATTCGCTTATTACTTAATTCCCGATGCGACGGTTCTGTAAAAAGGGGGTTGCAAGGGGTGAGAGTATGGAAATCTTTTGCTACCTTTGTACCTAGCGATGGGGTGGTTGCCTCCACGCGGTGTATTTTGGCCCAGTAGCTCAGCTGAATAGAGCGTCAGATTCCGGTTCTGAAGGTCGGGGGTTTGAATCCCTTCTGGGTCACGATGGGGCTACTGATGTAGCTCAGACAAAACGAACAGAACTTACAAACTTACAATATTCGAAGTATATGAAGGGGATTACCTATCTTGGGATTTTGGTAGAGGTGATTGGCGCCGCTATATTGATTTATCTAGGCTTTGCTGGCACAGGGCAGACCAATACTGGTTTGGTGATAGGTCTTGTACTGGTGCTTGTGGGCTTTTTGCTTCACATCTTCCTCGATAAAAAGTACAATTCTCTCCCCGAAGAGAATCAGTAATCATCACTTCTCAGAGCTGGAGGAGTGTAGGATGACAACCTAGAGGTGATGCAATCCCTGGGTGGTCGTCCTATCTGTACACTATTCTAAGCTAGTAGGGAGGTAACTTAAGAGAGCGACGAGATGAAGGGTGGCTACTTTACCGAGCGTCCGCTGGTGGTGGTTGGTGCCACGGGGCGGCTATCTAGTGAATTGATATTCTATGCTCTGCTACAGCGTTTCAGTCGTCGACTGGTGCTTTGTGGCGGGAGCGAGGAGCGGCTTCAAGGGATTAAGGACGAGATAGAGGAGTCGGGCTTCGGAGAAATTGAGATTCATACCACCCTCTCGATGGAGGAGGCGGTATCGGAGGGGGGATATCTGCTCTTTGCCAAGAGTGTGCAGAGTAGTCCTACCACTCGCGAGGCGATGCTATTGAGCAATGCTCCCTTTGCAGTGGAGTGTGGGCGTGCACTCTCCGCGGTGAAGGACAAAGTGGAGCGGGTGGTCTGCGTGAGCAATCCCTCCGACCTGATGGGGCTCACTCTGCTGGTGCATAGTGGATTGTCGCCCGAACGGGTAATGAGCCTTTCGTCGCTAGATACCGAGCGCTTCCGAAGGACGTTGGTGCGTTGGTTGGGGGTACCGCCTAGGGTACTTAGCGATGTCTACACCTTGGGAAGCCACGATGGGGCAATGGCACCGATGCTTGATAGAGTTCGGGTAAATGGTGCTTCACTCAGCGAGATGGGCATCAGCAGTGAGGAGGAGGTGGAGCTGGTGCGTGCGGTGCGGTATGGTGGCATCTCTATCTACAAGCAGAGAGGTCAGACTGCCTATCAAAGCCCAGCGGTGCATGTATTGCGGATGCTGATGGCCACGGACTGTGAGCCTTTTGAGCTCCCTACGGCTAGGTATCATCACTCCCGTCGGTACCCTCATACCTTTGGTTCGCTTCTCACCAAGATAGATAGCCAAGGGTGCTACCATCTGCCCACGAAGCTCACAGCTCGCGATGGGGCGGCACTGGATGGGGCATTTGCTTCGATTGAAAGGATGAGGCAACAATTGATAAAGGGTGGGTATCTGCCCGACCCTAGTGAGTGGGGGCGTCTCCTCCAGAGGGAAGAGGAGCTGGTGGAAATGATATAATATGATACAATATATAAAGGGAGAAGATGCAAAAGATATATAGCTCGAGAGAGATCGCGGAGATGGAGGCAGAGCTGGTGGCAGAGCGTACCGATTGGGAGGATGCCTCGGAGCTGATGGCGCACAAGGGAATTGCGGTATGCAATCGCCTGAAGCAGGACTTCTATGCTGCTCGCCGTGCGGTGATCTTTGCTGGGCCCAACGAAAAGGGGGCTTTGGCGATCAGGGTAGGCACCTCGCTAGTGGGCATGCAGTATGATGTAGAGGTGTTGCTCCTGAATCCTAAAGGTACTTTGCCCGACGAAGTGGCCCATGAGCGTGATGCCTTTATGGAAGTTTCATCGCACCTCACCGAGGTGACAACCAATGCTTTTGCCCTCCCAGAGCTGGCTCCCCAAGACCTTCTGATTGATGGAATACAGGGGCGGGAGCTGATGGCTTCGCTCAATAATGTGACGAAGTACCTCAATCAGATAAAGGCGATCAAGGTGGCACTGGAGATCCCCTCTGGTATGAGTGAAGAAGTGGAGGGGCCTATTGACTATACCAAGATATTAAAGGCCGACGTCACCTACACCTTTTATAGTCCTAAGCTACTACTCCTTTTGCCCGAAAATGAGCCTTATGTGGGTCAGTGGCGGG
>NZ_HF988852.1:2456-17428 GCF_000435035.1 Porphyromonas sp. CAG:1061
TGGGTCAGTGGCGGGTGCTTTATCCTAGTTTTTATAGTGCCAAAAGTACGTCCAATGCCCCCTATATGTACTTCGGTACGCAGGAGATGGAGCAGGTGCTACCCTTGCGTAAGCGCTTCTCCAATAAGTATGACTATGGCAAGGATCTACTCATAGCAGGCGCTAAGGGGATGATGGGGGCTGCGGTGCTGGCTGGTAGAGCAGCGATGGCTTCGGGAGCGGGGCATCTGACGGTGCATGTGCCTTCGGGTCAGGCTGCTATTTTGCATACCTCTCTGCCTGAGGCATTGGTGCGTGAAGACGGATCGGAGGAGAGCTTCTCCTCCACCAGTTATTCGCTCACCGACTATACCACGATTGCCGTGGGGCCAGGCCTTGGGCGAAGTACAGAGAGCTTGCTAGGGCTAGAGCAACTCTTGGGTGGTTACACGCAGCCGATGGTGCTGGATGCCGATGCCCTATATCTCTTGTCTCAGGAGGAGGGACGACTCTTAGAGATGGTGCCAAAGGGCTCTATCCTCACCCCTCATGTGGGGGAGTTTGACCGTCTCTTTGGCCCTTCCCGAAATAGCTACGAGCGACTAGAGTTGGCACGGCGTGAGGCGGCTCGCTTGGGCATCTATATTCTGCTCAAAGGTGCCTATACGGCTACTGCCACGCCGATGGGTCAGGTGGTCTTTACGATGTCGGGCAATCCGGGGTTGGCAACTGCTGGCACTGGCGATGTGCTAACGGGTATTATTCTTGCACTTTTGGGGCAAAAGGTGCATCAGCTGGAGGCGTGTGTGGCAGGAGCCTTTATCCATGGGTTTGCTGCAGAGAGCTATAGCAGCGACTACTGCGAGCTTTCGCTTACAGCGGGTCGACTGATAGAGTACTTGCCGATGGCCTTTAAGCGCTTTACGAGCAATAGTTCCAATGCGCTTTTTAGGTGACTAGTGGTGAGGTAGGGTCGATTATTCAAGTCATTTTATTATCTTTGTGAGAGTTTAGGACTTGTATGGACGCTATTTTGTGGTAACGCTGTGGTGAGACGTAAGGGCACTCCCTATATACTCATTATCTTTGTGGGGTATCTCCTCTTCTCTCTGCTCCTCTCCCAAGGTGCAAAAGCAGGGAGGAGTAGGGCGGATATTGATGCCCTAGCACGTTATTTACAGTCAAGAGATACGCTGAATATTCGTGATAGCCTTGCAGTAGATAGCTTGGTGGTGGATAGCCTTGCGGTAGATTCACTGCCAGCCGACTCTCTCTCTACCGATTCCACACTCCTCAGTCAGCTCAAGGCACCTCTCGACTTTGAGAGCCAGGACTCTATTGTGATCTTACCGAAGCGCAACTTGCTCCGGATGTACGGCAATGGTCAGGTGAAGTACGAAAGTCAGCAGTTGCAGGGTGACTTCATGCAGATGCAGATCGATAGCGGTAATATCTACTCTACCTATATCGACTATCCCGACTCGCTCAATAGAGAGCGTATCTATGCCAAGATCACTAATGAGCAGGAGACCTATGAGGCGAAAAGCATCAACTATAATATCAATACGCAACAAGGCTATATCACCGATGTGGTGACGCAGCAGGGCGATGGCTTTGTGACGGCGGATCGGACGAAGCGTATTGGCAATGGTACGCTCAATCTGATGGATGGAAAGTACACCACCTGTGATAATCACGAGCATCCGCACTTCTATATTAGTCTGACTAAGGCAAAGGTGCGCCCTGGAAAGGATTTGGTTTCGGGTCCTCTTTATCTAGTGATCGCCGATGTGCCACTGCCTATTGGCTTGCCCTTTGCTTTCTTCCCTTTTACCACCTCCCGCTCTTCGGGCCTAATAATGCCTACTTATGGCGATGAGATGGATCGTGGCTTTTACCTACGCAATGGCGGGTATTACTTTGCGATCAATGATTATGTAGACCTTCAGCTGACGGGAGATATCTACACCAAGGGGTCGTGGGGGGTGCAGGCACAATCGACCTACCGCAAGCGGTATCGGTATAGCGGAAGTATCAATGCGAGCTACATTGTGACCAAGCGAGGGGATAAGATCGCAGGCGACTACAGTAAGTCGAGTGACTTCCGCATTCAGTGGAGCCACCAACAGGATGCTAAGGCCAATCCGTATCGAAGCTTCTCGGCCAATGTCAATTTCTCTACCAGTTCGTACAATCACAATAACCTTGATGGACTCTACAATCAAGCGGTGTTGGGAGAGAATACCAAGAGCTCTAGCATCAGTTTCAACCAACGCTTTCCCAATAGCCCGTGGAGTATATCGGGCTCTATGGATATCAACCAAAGGTCGCGCGATAAGACGCTCTCAGTGACGCTCCCCAACCTTTCTATCACGATGAGCCGTATCTACCCATTTAAGCGTAAGCAGCAGGTGGGTAAGGAGCGGTGGTATGAAAAGATTTCGCTCTCCTACTCGGGGCAGTTGCGTAACTCGGTGCAGTCGAAGGAGGATGAGTTCTTTAAGAAAAACCTGATTCGGGACTGGCAAAATGGGATGAGCCATTCGATACCGGTGAGTGCCTCTTTTGATCTATTCAATTATATCAAGGTGACCCCCTCCCTAAATTATACGGAGCGGTGGTACTCCTCGAGGGTTGCCCACGCCTACGACCCAGCTCTCAATAAGGTGGTGCCCACAGATACCACTTATGGCTTTAATAGGGTATTTGACTTTAGTGCTTCACTAGCTCTTTCCACCACGGTATATGGCTTTTGGAAGCCACTGCCATTTCTAGGTGACAAGGTGGATATGATTCGACACCGTATGGAGCCCTCGATTTCTATTAACTACCGCCCCGACTTTGGCGATCCTAGATGGGGCTATTGGGAGCATCTCCGATACATCACGCCCGACGGACGGAAGGAGGAGCGGTTTGTATCACCCTATGAGAAGCAGCTCTTTGGCGTGCCGGGGCGAGGTAAGAGTGGAAGCATAGGGCTGTCACTTGCCAATAACTTGGAGGCGAAAATTAAGAAGGACTCTACGGAGTTCAAAAAGATCAGTCTGATCGAGTCGCTAAACCTCTCCACAAGCTACAATCTAGCGGCCGACTCCTTTCAATGGAGCGACCTATCGGCTTCTATCTCTCTGAGGCTATCACAGAGTTTTACCCTTCGGCTGGGGGGCGCTTTCGACCTTTATCTGTGGGATTATCACGAGCATGATGGTCGAATTATCCCCTACCGAGTGGATAAACTGAGGGTGCTCAATGGTAAGGGAATAGGGCACTTTAAGGGAACGAGTACCTCTTTCTCCTACACCTTTAATCGGGAGACGATAAAAAAGATTACCAATCTCTTCTCAAAGAAAAAGACAGAGAATGATGATGATGATGGTTCGTCCAACGACCCTCCCGACCAGCCCTCCACTCAGCCTAGAGGTGAGGAGGGTGGTGGCTCTCTTATGGGCGGCAAAAGTGGCTCGCAAGAGGAGTTTGACTACAATGGCTACCTCAAGAATCGAATGGATTGGAGCCTGAGCTTCAATTACAACCTATCGCTCGGGACGGGAGAGTTTATCCCTGCCAAGAAAGAGTTTGGTTATCAATGGAGGCACGACTTGAGCTTCAGCGGTCAGTTTTCACCGACCCGCAATTGGCGATTCAACTTCTCCGCTAACTACAACTTCGATGAGAAGCGGATCACCAATATGACCTGCAATGTCACTCGAGACCTACACTGCTGGAGTATGTCGGCAAGCTTCATCCCTATTGGACCATTTAAGTCGTACAACTTTACGATAGGTGTCAATAGCCAGTTACTGCATGACCTTCGCTACCGCAAGAGTAGCCAACCCAATTATAGAGCCACATCACAGTGGTATTAACCTTATATAATAAAGATACATTATGGCACAAAACAAAGAAAAACTATTGTTCCTATTCCACCCTAGCGTGGCGAGAGGATTTGAAGCACTGGAGGAGCAGGTGGAGGTGGTGACCCTACCCGAGGGAGAGAAGTTTGACCCTAAGAAGCTCGAAGGGCTTCCCAAGGATGCTACGATCCTAGGGAGTGAATTTACCATTCCCGTGACTAAGGAGGTGATTGACTATTTCCCCAACTTGAAGTTGATCGCCAATTACGCTGTGGGCTTTAATAATATCGATGTGGCGTATGCCAATAGCAAAGGAATCACTGTGTGCAATACCCCGCAGGCAGTGATACAGCCAACGGCAGAGTTGGCGGTGGCTTTGCTCTTGGGCTTGACCCGAAGGATTGCGATTTGGGACCACACCATGCGTCGCCAGCGCTCTAGTGCTAAGGGTTCGCTTAGTGATGGTATGGGCACAGACATCTATCGTAAAAAGGTGGGCATCGTGGGCTACGGCAATATCGGCCGTGCCGTTGGACGTATCCTCAAGGCAATGGGTGCGGAGATTTTCTACTACAAACGCCACAAGCTCTCTGATGAAGAGGCTCAAAAGGAAGGCGTGACCTACGCACCACTTGACCAACTATTACGGGAGTGCGATATCATCTCTCTGCATACCCCTTACAATGAAGATTCGCACCATCTGATTAATGAGAAGAGCCTTGGGACAATGAAGCCTTCTGCTATCCTCGTCAATACCGCCCGTGGAAAGGTGGTAGACGAAGCAGCACTTGTGTCGGCACTCAAGAATGGTACCATTGCAGGTGCGGCGCTCGAT
Organism: Porphyromonas sp. CAG:1061; assembly: GCF_000435035.1. Classification (NCBI taxonomy): domain Bacteria; kingdom Pseudomonadati; phylum Bacteroidota; class Bacteroidia; order Bacteroidales; family Porphyromonadaceae; genus Porphyromonas; species Porphyromonas sp. CAG:1061. Next base: position 7,125 of record NZ_HF988852.1, read on the forward strand.
GTCTTTGAGCACGACGATAATCCGCTCGATGAGCTATACGATATGGAGAATGTGGTGATGACCCCACACGTGGGTACCCAGACCGTTGAGGCACGTGTGGCAATGGCCGAGGAGTTTACCAATAATGTTCTTGGCTTTTTGCTCCAAGACCGACCCATTGCTATTGTAAAACTCTAATTAATTAGCACTTATTATGCAGTAAAAGATAGCCCTAAGTGTGTAGTCCTCGACTACTCATCAGGGACTATCTCGCTTTTAAGTTACTTGTCATGATTTGGGATAGGGTTGCAGGTATATACGATTTGACCTCTGGCAGACGAAATAGGGAGGTCAATGACAAGATGGTACGCTTTATTGCTTCCAAAGTGAAAGCGGAGGATGTGGTGTTGGAGTGTGCTTGTGGTACAGGGCTGATTACCCAAGTTATTCAGCCCCTTTGTCGGCAGTTAATCGCCACTGACCTCTCACTGAATATGCTTGCTCAGACACGCAAGAAGTGTTGCAAAGCGCCCAATCTCACCGTGGAACTAGCCAATATTACCCATCTCCAATATGCTAACAACTCTTTTGACCTAGTGGTCGCTGGCAATATCATTCATTTGCTTAATAATCCGAAAAAAGCACTTGATGAACTGGCTAGGGTTTGTAGAGATGGTGGTAGGATTGTCGTACCCACTTATGTTCAAAAGGATGGGGAAAAGCCCTCTCTTTGGATAAAGCTATTGAGGTTTCTCGGGATACCGATAATGAATAATTTCACCTTAAAGGCGTATCAGCAGCTATTCAAAGACTCAGGATATTCCGATGTCACTTACACTTTAGTGGAGGGGAAAATATCTTGTGCTATAGCTGAAATCACCAATAGTAAAAGATCAGACTTATGAATGGATGGCTGACAATCGGACTCCTTGTAGTCTCTAATATCTTTATGACTTTTGCATGGTATGGGCATCTGAAGCTACAGCAGATGAAGGTGCTCTCCGATGCTACACCGCTCTACGTGGTGATACTCCTCAGTTGGGGCTTGGCGCTATTCGAGTATATGTTTCAGGTGCCAGCCAATCGTATGGGCTATGTGGGGAATGGCGGAGCTTTCTCTTTGATGCAGCTCAAAGTGATTCAAGAGGTCATATCCATCACTGTCTTTACCCTCTTCTCAGTCCTCTTCTTCAGAGGGGAGAGTCTGCAGTGGAATCATCTCGCAGCCTTTGTTTGCCTTATCCTAGCGGTCTATTTTGTATTTAAGTAACCGCAATTGTGTACATTTGCAGAACAGAATAACTATATTTCTAATAACAACAATAGAGAAATGAAAAAGGAAACTATTATGACTTTTGCACTCGCCTCCATGGTACTTGGCTTAGGCTCTTGCAACGATAAGCAGAGCAAGGAAGAGAGCACCGAGAGCGTCCCAGCAATTGATCTCACCGCCCTAGACACTACGATCAAACCTTCAGAAGACTTCTACAAGTATGTCAATGGCAACTGGATCAAAAACCACCCACTGCCAGCTGGCTATGCCCGCTTTGGTAGCTTTGACCAACTCCGTATCAATGCCCTTGCTGATACCAAGGAGATCCTTGAGGAGATGAATGAGGGGGCTACCGCAGGAAGTGATGAGGAGAAGGCGTATAAGCTCTATGAGATGAGCTTAGATACTCTGAAACTTGATAAAGATGGTGCCACTCCAGTGCTCCCATATCTTGGTGAGGTGGATGCCATAACGACTAAGGATGAGTTGGTAGATTACCTCTCTAAGAGTGGCAACTATGGCGACTCTCACTTCTTTGTTACCTATATAATGGCCGATGAGAAGGATAGCAAGAACAACCTGCTTCAGCTCTTCCAGCCTAGCCTAATCATGGGCGTGCCTGATTACTATGGCGAGCAGGCTGACTTTGCTAAGCAACAGGCCGACTACCGCACTTATATCGCTAAGCTATTCACGCTTACTGGTACCGATGAGACGGAGGCGACTGCTTTGGCTGAGGAGGTTTATAATACTGAGAAGAGCCTCTCTAAGATTGTCTACACTATGCTGGAGAGGAGAGATTCGCAGAGAAATTACAATAAGATGAGTATGGAGGAGTTCTACAAGAGCTTCAAATTCCCATACCAACGTTATTTCGAGGGTCGTACCGGTTTGGCCGAGGCAAAGGAGCTCAATGTGGCTCAGAAGGATTACTTCCACCGCTTTGATAAGTGGTTTGAGACCACTTCGCTCGACGCAATGAAGCACCTCATTAAGGCTCGTATCCTAGATGATGCTGCCAATTACCTGAGCAAAGACTTCCGCGATGCTTCCTTCGCTTTCCATAGCACTTCTATGACTGGTGTCACCGAGCAAAAGCCTCTTTGGCAGACCGCTGTGGCACGTGTCAATAGCTGCATGGGCGATGTGATTGGTCAGAAATATGTGGCTAAGCACTTCCCAGCTGAGGCAAAGGAGCGAATGACTCAATTGGTGGACAACCTTATCTTGGCGCTAGGTAAGCGTATCGATAACCTTGCTTGGATGAGCGAGGATACTAAGGCGAAGGCACATGAGAAGCTCAATACCTTCATCGTAAAGGTGGGCTATCCTGATAAGTGGTGGACTTATGAAAACCTTGAGCTAGTGGAGAACTCGCTTTACGATTATATGCGTGCTGTCTCTCTCTTCCAAGTGAATCGTAACCTTGAGGACCTTGGGAAGCCGGTAGATGTGAATCGCTGGTTGATGAATGCTCACGAGGTGAATGCCTACTACAATCCTACCACTAATGAGATCTGCTTCCCAGCAGGTATCCTGCAGCCTCCATTCTTCAATCTCAATGCCGATGACGCGGTTAACTATGGTGGTATCGGTGTGGTGATTGGTCACGAGATGACTCACGGATTCGACGACCAAGGTAGTCAGTACGATGCCAATGGTAATATGATCAATTGGTGGACTGAGGAGGACGCTAAGACCTTTAAGGAGGCTACTGAGAAGCTAGCAGCACAGTTCGATAAGGTACAGATCCGTGAAGGTCTTATGGCCGATGGCCACCTCACTCTAGGTGAGAATATTGCCGACCAAGGTGGTGTGCTAGTGGCCTTTGATGCTCTACAAGAGGCAGCAAAGGGTCAGGAGTATCCTGTTATTGACAACTTCACCATGGCTCAGAGATTCTTTATCGGTTATGCACGTCTTTGGGGGCAAAATATCACTCCTGAGGAGGAGGTTCGCCTCACCAAGGTGGATGTTCATAGCTTGGGTATGCTGAGAGTTAATCAAACACTCAAGAATATCCCTGCCTTCTACGAAGCCTTTGATATCAAGGAGGGTGATGCCATGTGGATGGCACCTGAGGAGCGTGTGATTGTTTGGTAAACGACTTTTGTAAGTCATCTTAATCAATTGATGGGGTGTGTCGGAGCTTCGGCTTCAACACACCCCATCTCCTTTTAAGCTCTTCTCTTTTGCAAGGTTGGGTCAGTCATAAGGAGAGCAAAAACTGAGTTGCAACTAAGCATTTGCCGAGTTGCAACAAAGCAAATGCTTAGTTGCAACAAACCGATTGCTTAGTTGCAACTCGGAAAACGCCAAAATATATCCTTGGTTTTCAATGGTTTACAAGGGCGCTTTCAACAGCCTACATTTCACCCAAATTTAATGTGCAAAATGCTTCCTGAAACCTCTTTATGAAATGCACCCTCCATACGTTCGCTGGTGGGTCGGGCACTAATAATCGTAGTGCAACAGTCTTGAAAAATGGGTAAGTTTGCGATAGATTATAGGGGAGGAGTAGTTGGAGTGATATTTTGAAAGGATATATAGAGAATCAATTGGAGAATGGCTTGAGGGTCGCCTTGCTACCGACCCGGAGCAACGTGGTCTACTGTGGTTTTGCGATCCACTCGGGTAGTCGGCACGATCCTGAGCATCTCCCGGGGTTGGCTCACTTTGTGGAGCATACGATCTTTAAGGGCACTGAGCGTCGGCATGCGTGGCACATCATCAATCGTATGGAGTTGGTGGGCGGTGAGCTCAATGCCTATACCACTAAGGAGACCACCTTTGTCTATACGGCGGCACCTAAAAAGGAGCTTCGTCGGAGTATGGAGCTTCTGAATGACTTGATTCGCCACGCCTCTTTCCCCGAGGTGGAGCTGGAGAAGGAGCGGGAAGTGGTGAAGGAGGAGATCAGCCTTTACCGAGACACCCCTTCGGATCTTATCTTTGATCATTTTGAGGAGAAGTTCTTTGAGGATTACGAGCTATCGCATCCTATTCTTGGTAATGAAGAGAGCCTAGATAGGATGAGCCGTGAAGACTGCTTGGAGTATGTGCGCAAGGCGTTTACCCCTAGTCGGATGCTCTTTTTCTGTATGGGGCAGGTGACGGAGCAGCGGTTTACGGAGCTGACCACTCAATTGCTTGGAGAGCCTTTTGAGTTAGCTCCCACGGCATCGCCGATGGCGTCTCCTCGAGCTACCCAATTCAATCTCCTGCAAGAAAGCGATACCCACCAAGCCCACGTGCTGATAGGGGGTGTGGCACCCACTTTAGCCGATTTGGATCGGACCGAAGCGACACTACTCCTCAACCTATTGGCGGGTCCGGGAATGAATAGTCGGCTAGTGGTACAACTGCGGGAGCACCGTGGCTGGGTCTATAGCGTGGAGTCGTCATTGACCACCATCCCTGATATCGGTTGGTGGCAGATCTACTTCGGTTGCGACCCTTTGAATGCAGAGAGAGCCCTTGAGCAGGTACTTAAGGAGTTGGAAAAGCTTCAGGAAGTCCCTCTAACCCCCACCGCGCTACGTGCCTGGGTGAAGCAGATCAAGGGGCAGGCAACGATGTCCACGGAGCAGAGTGAGTCACAGTTCCTAGCCTTTGGTCGTCAGCTCTTGCTGAAAGGGTGCTACCACCCCCTCGAGGAGTTTTTCCATCGCTTAGATGGGGTGACGATTGAGTCGCTGATGCGTGTGGCACAATCCTTATTTGCAAAAGATAATATTTCACGTCTCATCTACCAAGGTAAGTAGGTGGGCATTCTCCAATAAATTGAATGATGATGAATAGATTCTTGATACTTACGATGGCAGTGGTAGGGCTAGTACTCTCCGCTTCCTCTTGTGATAAAAGTGGTAAAAATAGTGGGCAGTCGGAGCAGACCAAGGTGGCGAGAGAGTTGCCCCCTTCTCCTTTTGTCGCTGAAAAGGCGTATGCCCATATTGCACAGCAACTTGCCTTTGGCCCTCGTGTGCCGAACACCGAAGCCCATAGGGCTACCGCCAATTACATTGTCGGAGAACTTGAGCAACTGGGGCTGGCGGTGACACGACAAGAGATGTCGCTTACTGCCTACGATGGCACCAAGTTGGAGTGCGTCAATATCATCGGCTCGTACCACCCCGAGCGGGAGCGGAGAATTATGCTTTTTGCCCACTGGGATACCCGTCCTTTTGCCGATAACGACCCCAATCCTATGATGCGTGAGGTGCCCATTTTGGGTGCTGATGATGGGGCCAGTGGTACTGGCGTGATGCTGGAGTTGGCACGTCTACTTGCCACTGAGGGTCTGGAGAATTACGGGGTGGATTTGATGTTTTTCGATGCTGAGGACTACGGTTTGCCTGCGTGGGAAACGCAGTATCAGGTCAATTCGGAAGATACATGGGCTCTAGGTACTCAGTATTGGACCAAAAACCTACATAAGGAGGGGTATAAAGCGGAGTTCGGAATCCTCCTCGATATGGTTGGGGCTAAGAATGCGATCTTTAAGCGGGAGTACTTCTCACAAGAGTCGGCCGGTCAATTCGTTACTAAGATATGGGAGGTGGCCGAGGAGCTCGGTCACGGCGCCTATTTTCAGAATAAGATGGGCGGTGCCATTACCGACGACCACTACTTTGTGATTCGCAACCTCCGCATTCCTTGTGTCGATATCATCAATTACGATGAGGAGTTTGGCGATTATTGGCATACCCACAACGATAATTTGGATATCATCAGTAAGGAGACGCTGCAAGCGGTTGGCGAGACTGTTTGGCAGGTATTAATGGATTACGACCACAACGCACAATAGGAGATGAGAATATCTATCTACCAAGTATTGCCACGACTTTATGGCAATCTCAATGCTACGAATCAAAAAGCGGGTACCCTTGAGACCAATGGTTCGGGAAAGTTTGAGGACTTTACCCCTGAGCGTCTGCAAGAGATAAAAGAGCTCGGTTGTACACATATATGGTACACCGGTGTGCTAGAGCACGCTACCAAGAGTGCTTTTGGCACCAATATACCAGCCAACCACTCAGCGATTGTGAAGGGAGAGGCCGGCTCGCCCTATGCTATCCGCGACTACTACGATGTAGCACCAGCCCTTGCAGTGGATGTGGAGCAGCGTATGGAGGAGTTTGAAGCTCTGATCGAGCGAACTCACGCTGCGGGGCTAAAGGTGATCATTGACTTTGTCCCCAACCATCTATCTCGAGAATATGCCTCCGATGCCAAGCCTAGCTACGTAAAGGATTTTGGCGAGGAGGATGATACCTCAGTGCCCTTTGCCCCAAATAATAATTTCTACTATCTGCCTCAGGAGACGCTGACCCTAATAAGTGGCGATGAGGTTTATACCGAAACACCAGCCAAGGCGACTGGTAACGACCAGTTTACTAGCCACCCTACACCCAATGATTGGTACGAGACGATCAAACTCAATTATGGTATTGACCTGGCAGGAGATTGGAGTACCCATTACGATCCTGTGCCCGATACCTGGAATAAGATGCTCGATATCCTTAATTATTGGGCAGCGAAAGGGGTGGATGGCTTTAGGTGCGATATGGCGGAGCTAGTGCCGGTGCCCTTTTGGCAATGGTGTATTCAGAAGCTCAAAACAGCCTATCCCGAGCTACTGATGATTGCCGAGGTGTATCAGCCGGAGCGGTATGAGGAGTTTGTACTGGCTGGCTTTGATTACCTCTATGATAAGGTGGGGCTTTATGACCTCTTGATAGCACTTCTCAAGGGACAGGCATCAACAAATGATATCGGAGGGCTATTGCAGTCTCAGGAGCGTGTGAAGCATCGGCTCCTAAGGTTTATGGAAAATCACGACGAAGTACGACTTGCTTCGGACTTTGTGGTGGGTGACGGCGAGAAAGCTTTCCCAGCTATGGCGGTAACCGCTCTAGTCGATGGTAACCCCTTGATGACCTACTTCGGTCAGGAGCTAGGGGAGCTGGGAATGGATGAGGAGGGCTTCTCGGGCAGAGATGGTCGTACGACTATCTTTGATTACTGGAGCCTTTCCACTATGCGTGAGTGGCTACTCAGCGAGGGCAAGATGAAGTCTCCATTGAGAGCACGCTACCAATCGCTTCTAGAGCTGGCTCAAAGACCACTCTTTGCCGAGGGCACCTTTTATGACCTCAATTACTACCAACCCCATTTTGCCAATCGTGGGCTTCATGCCTTTATGCGTGCCTACGGAGAGGAGTCTGCATTGGTGGTGGTCAACTTTCACGGCGAACCACAGACGGTAGAAGTGGCTATCCCGTCTCATGCTTTTGAGGTACTTAGCCTATCTTCGGAGGTTGCTCGCGTAACTCAGTGGCCTGTTGATGGCGAGACCTTTGTGCGTCTTTTGCCCGATCAGCTTTACCAAATAGAGGTGCCAGCATACGGGGTGACGGTACACCTTTTCTCAAGCAATCGGAAATAATAAAGAAATAATTCCTAATTCTTTGCGGGTAGTCACTTTATTTATTACCTTTGCTGTAGTGAGTGAGACGTAGAACGTTATTTCCAATTAACCAATATATTAAAGATTTAGAAGCATGGCAAAAAACATTGACTTAACCAAGTATGGTATCGCCGGAGCTACTGAGATTATTTATAATCCCACGTATGATCAACTGTTTGAAGAAGAGACGCGCCCTGACCTAGAAGGTTATGAAAAAGGACAAGTATCCGAGCTGGGTGCCGTGAATGTGATGACTGGTGTTTACACTGGTCGTAGCCCTAAGGATAAGTTTTTCGTCCTCGACGACACCTCTCGTGATACCGTTTGGTGGACTTCCGAGGAGTACAAAAACGATAATAAGCCAGTTAAGGAGGAGTACTGGCCAATCATCAAGAAGATTGCTACCGATCAGCTCTCTAATAAGCGCCTTTTTGTAGTGGATGCTTTTGTGGGTGCCAATGAGAATACTCGCCTAAAGCTACGCTTTGTAATGGAGGTGGCTTGGCAAGCTCACTTCGTGACCAATATGTTTATTCGTCCTACTAAGGAGGAGCTGGAGAACTTTGGTGAGCCTGATTTCCTTATCCTCAACGCTTCTAAGGCGAAGGTGGAGAACTATAAGGAGCTGGGACTGAATAGCGAGACCGCTGTGGTATTCAACCTTACCGAAAAGGTACAGGTGATCATTAATACTTGGTACGGTGGTGAGATGAAGAAGGGTATGTTCTCTTACATGAACTATCGCCTTCCTCTCAAGGGCATGGCCTCTATGCACTGCTCTGCTAATACCAGTATGGATGGTAAGGAGACTGCTATCTTCTTCGGACTTTCTGGAACGGGTAAGACCACTCTCTCTACCGATCCTAAGCGTAAGCTAATCGGTGATGATGAGCACGGATGGGACGATGATGGTATCTTCAACTTTGAGGGCGGTTGCTATGCTAAGGTGATCAACCTAAGCAAGGAGAGCGAGCCAGATATCTACAATGCTATCCGTAGAGATGCTCTTTTGGAGAATGTAACGCTCGATAAGAATGGTAAGATTGACTTCGCTGATAAATCGGTAACCGAGAATACTCGTGTCTCTTATCCTATCTATCACATCGAGAATATCGTGAAGCCTGTCTCTAAGGCAGGTCACGCCAATAAGGTGATCTTCCTATCGGCCGATGCCTTCGGAGTACTGCCTCCAGTATCTATCCTAACTCCAGAGCAGACTAAGTACTACTTCCTCAGTGGATTTACCGCTAAGCTAGCTGGTACAGAGCGTGGTATTACCGAGCCAACACCTACCTTCTCAGCTTGCTTCGGTGCTGCTTTCTTGTCACTGCATCCTACTAAGTATGCCGAGGAGCTAGTGAAGAAGATGGAGGCACACGGTGCTAAGGCTTATCTAGTGAATACTGGATGGAATGGTACCGGCAAGCGTATCTCTATCAAAGATACTCGTGGTATCATTGATGCAATCCTCGATGGTTCTATCGACAAGGCAGAGACTAAGGAGATCCCATACTTCGGGTTCCGTGTACCTCTAGCACTTCCTGGCGTAGACCCAGCGATCCTCGACCCTCGCGACACCTATGCTAATCCTGCTGAGTGGGATGAGAAGGCTCAGGATCTATCTAAGCGCTTCATCAAGAACTTTGAGAAGTTCACTGGTAAGGCCGAGGGTAAGGCACTCGTAGCTGCCGGTCCAAAGCTTTAATAGCTAAATACATTACATACTAAAAGAGTGGGTAGGTCAATCTTTGGCCTACCCACTCTTTTTATATCACCGTCTCAACTTTCTTCTTAATAAAAAAGAGACCTAGGAAGGAGGGATTTGAACCCACAATATTGCGTCCTGTTAAGGATACCAAAGCTACCTATGCGATCATCTGCCTAGGCCTCTCCGCAAAGATAGCAATAATTGAGCACATTTTTTTAAAAAGAGACCTAGGCAGGTGGGGCTCGAACCCACGATATAGGTGGTGCCACTAGGGCACCCTCTATCGCTACCAACTGCGATCATCTGCCTAGGTCTCTCAGCAAAGATAGCAATAATTGAGTGGATTATATAATAAAAGAAAAATCTCCAAGCATTAACGCACCTTTTGTCGGTGAGTATGCCTAGAGGCCCTTCCTTTTTTGTTTGGCAAAGATAGCTTGCAATTGTATAAGCAAGTGTGCATGCTTCTTAACAAAAAAGAGACCTAGGCAGGAGGGACTCGAACCCGTCGATATAGGGGGGGACTAAGTCCCCATACCTATCGCTACCAACTGCGATCATCTGCCTAGGTCTCTTTGCAAAGATAGCAATAATTGAGTGAATTTTTAACAAAAAGAGACCTAGGCAGGTGGGGCTCGAACCCACGATATAGAGGCGAGGTAATAACCTCGCGTCTATCGCTACCAACTGCGATCATCTGCCTAGTTCTCTCAGCAAAGATAGCAATAATATGATAAGTCGTTAAATGTTTCAGCGGTTGCCATTAGAAAGAATCGTCAACAGGTATTTGATTGAATATACCATCTATAAGGGTATGATAGCACCCGACAGGGTGCCATTCAGCTAGCCCCCAGTCGAGGCTCGTAGAGCCGAAG
>NZ_HF988852.1:17601-19831 GCF_000435035.1 Porphyromonas sp. CAG:1061
CTGAGTGGCACCCTTGCGGGTGCTTTTTTACGGACCTCCTCACGGACCTCCTCACGGAGCTCCTTACAATCTATCATTAGTTTTGATGAATAGGAGTGTGCTACAGTGAAGTGTCTACTTTTTCAGGAATAACTGATGACTAGTGTCTATATTTTTTAGGAATGACGAATAATTGGTGTGTACAATATCCGGAATGCTTAACCCAGTGAGGGCTTTTTCAGGTGACCGTATCAACGACCCGTTCCGTATGCGTGCGGAATGCATTCCGCATGGCTACGGAATCTATTCCGCACGCATACGGAATAGGTTCCGCACGGTAGCGGGAAAAATGGTGATTATCTCTTCCTTCCCGATCCCATTATAGTTGAGGAGAAAGTGGAAGTGGCTGAGGGTTACTTGGTCTTTATTCCTCTTATTTGTAGCTCTTTGTATTTTGGATTGTTTTGTACCACTCTAATATTTTCATCAAGGCAAGGGTAGGGATTGGCCCACTCCTCTGAGAGTTGCTTGAAGTAGAGTGCCAGGTCTCCATTGCCTTGCTCCACGAGGGTGCGAAGAAGGCTGTAGAACTTGCTTTCGTCGGTCCTTTGCTCCTTTTGATATTCGCTGACTTTATCAGCTAAGATTTTCATCGCCTCCTCCTTTTGCCCCAAGCCGATGTAGGCAAAGGGGCGGGTGCTACAGTCGTCGCTACTGGTATTGGCCAATACCGCCTTGAAATCGGCATTGGCTTCTTCCTTCTTTCCTTGAGCAGCATAGATATTGCCACGAATTAGGTATGCAAAAGGGGTGGGTTGGGTCTCCATCTCCATTCCTTGCCCTACATCAATGAGTGCTCCAAAGAAATCTTTGACTTCATACTTGTAGGAAGCTCGTTTGTAGTATGCTCGAGCGTCATTCTTGTCGCTATTGCTATGAGAGAGGTACTTATTGAGCTCCTTAATCGCAGCTTTGGTATCTCCAGAGGCATGGTGCATCATCGCCTTATTGTAGTGATAACCTGCAAAGGTGGGGTCTTGCTTGATAGCAATATCTTGGTACTTCAGAGCAAAGGAAAAGCTTCCCACCTCTACATAGCACCTTGCCAACTGCTCAATAGTGGATAGGTACAATGAACTGCTTCGATTGATCCCTTTTAGAGCTGCCTGATAGTAGTGGATCGCTTGTTGGCAATTGGAGTGGCACTCGCCATCGTATTGAGAGGCGAGGAGAAGTGCCCACTCGGGGCGATTCGGGTGCTTATTAATCTGCCTTTTGAGCTGGGATATCAAAGAGCCTTCTTCACCATCAGCGTTCCGATCAATCAAATACTTCAGTTGGTTAAAGAGGTTATGTTCATCATCATCGCCATAGAGGGTCATCCCCTTCATAGCTAGTTGGAGGGCTTCATCTTGCGAACCGCTCATACGGAGATATTCAGAGGCGCGGTAATAAGCATTAGGCGACTTGGGGGCTAAGGTTAGGATGCTATTCCAGAGGGATGATGCCTGGTCGTGCCCCATCTTTTCCTGCAACAATTGGTAGCCTCTCTCGTTTTTAGGTGCTATGTAGACCATCTGTAGGAGGTCAACTTCAGCGAGCTCTGATTGATTCATTGAAAGGTAGAGATCAGCACGCTGCTCATATAGATCCAACTTCTTGGGACTCTTTCGGATCGCTTCGTTTAGTGCGGTCAACTCTTTCGACTTTTTCTCCTCTGGGAGATAGGCATCTGTCCACATAGAATAAGCCTCGGTACCACGCTTGGGCTGCTGGTGCATAAATATGATGCTCTTCATAAGGGCTTCATAGCGTTTGCTGGTGTCGTCCAGCTTAAACTGTGGGTTATTATAGAGAAGGTTGAGCTTAACCCAAGCTCTAGGGTCCTCGGGATTGGCCTTAATCTCCTTATTGATATAGGCAAGAGAGTCGTTTAGCTGACTCATAACCAATGAGTCTAGCTTCGCTTGAGCCCGCTCTTGAGCCGCGATAGAATCTTTGATGTGGTTCGTATTTACCACCTCAGCCACTGCTTGTGGGCTCTCTTGAGGCGTGTCAGCTTTTTTGCCCTGACCCCTAATAATCAATACGATGCCTACCACGCTCACAATGACCAGCAGAAGGATTCCTAATCGTTTCATAGATTCAGCTTAAATAATTACTACCTCCCACAAAGATAGTTCTTTTATTATTAACTCATATGCATAATCAGGGGTTACGCATTAGAGATATAAACTTAAGTTACAGCCCT
>NZ_HF988853.1:0-10711 GCF_000435035.1 Porphyromonas sp. CAG:1061
GCCTCAATAGTGTAGCGGTCACCGATATTCTCTGGACGAGCAATTCCGAGATAGCCGAGCAGCACGCTCACAAGGGTGAGGACGATCAGAGCAATTAGCGAACTCGGTAGATTTTTATTGATCTTCGGCACCAACACAATGATCGCAATGGCAACAAGCCCAAATAGGAGTGCCATCCACGAGGTAGTGCCAAAGGCACCGAAATAGGCTTCCCACTTACCGAGGAAGTCGCCTGGGAGGTCGGTGACTTGTAGTCCAAATAGATCCTTGACCTGTGTAGTAAAGATAGTGACAGCGATACCAGCAGTAAAGCCGACAATAATAGGGTAGGGGACAAACTTAATCAAAGAGCCAAGTCGTAAGAGCCCTAGCAGCACCAGCATCACTCCTGCCATCAGTGTGGCGAGTGCTAGTCCGTCAATGCCATGCTTCTGGATAATCCCAAAGACAATAACGATAAAGGCACCCGTAGGACCTCCAATCTGCACTTTGCTCCCGCCTAGTAGCGAGACAAGAAAACCTCCGATGATGGCGGTAATCAATCCCTCGGTAGGAGAGACACCACTGGCGATACCAAAGGCAATGGCGAGCGGTAGTGCTACCACACCTACTATGATACCAGCGGTAAGGTCTTTGAAAAAGGTCTCCTTATTATAGTCCCTAAGATCCTTAAATAGTTGTGGGACAAGTCTATTTTTCATAATGGGTAAGTAGTAAATAGTTACCTGATCATAACGTGTAGAAATGGTAGGCAGCTAAAGCTATCGTACCTCACGATAGGGGGAGAGGGGGTTACATCACCATGCCTCCGCAAACATTGATGGTCTGCCCAGTAATGTAGGAGGCAGCATCGGAGGCGAGGAAAGCCACCACTTGGGCTACCTCTTGTGCCTCTCCAGGGCGGCGTAGGGCAATCGACTTGCTCCACTCAGCCACCACCTTTTCATCTAGCACATCGGTCATATCGGTGCGGATAAAGCCAGGGGCTACTGCATTGATGCGGATGCCTCTCGAGCCTAGCTCCTTCGCTGTCGATTTGGTAAATCCAATCAGCCCCGCCTTGGAAGCTGCATAATTGGCTTGCCCAGCATTGCCCGTCACGCCTACAACCGACGAGATATTGATGATGGCACCACTGCGGGCCTTCATCATCGGCATTGTGACCGCCTGAGTAAGGTTGAAGGCACTCTTGAGGTTCACCCTCAGCACATCGTCCCACTGCTCCTCCGTCATACGCATCAGCAACGTATCCTTGGTGATCCCAGCATTATTAACCAGAATATCTATCTTGCCAAACTCCTTGAGCACCTCCTCCACAAAGAGTTTCGCTGCGGCGTGGTCGGCGGCATCAGTGGCATACGCCTTTACCTTTACCCCGAGCTGACCCAGCTCTTCCTCCAGGCTACGGGTGTTCTCATTGAGCGAGCGACCAGTAAAAGCTACATCGGCACCCAGCTTTGCCAGTTCGGTAGCTATGGCTCTGCCGATTCCTCTACTTCCTCCCGTTACGATGGCCACTTTGCCCTTTAGTATTTCATTCATAAATCTATTGCTTATTATTTTTGTAATCCTTCCATCAGTAGGCTACGCACCACCCGATAGGTCTGCGTCACCGCCTTTTCTGTACGACCCAATTGACCGCGTATAAAGGGCACCTCCAGCCCCTTCAGGCAAGCGTGGATCAGCACGGCACTCGTGCGGATATCTATCTGCCTAAAAGAGCCATCTGCCACACCATCGGTCAGAATCTTCTGTATCAATCGACGCTCCAGCACATCAAACCGCATTCGGGCTCGCTCCACCGTAGCAATGTCGTTGAAAAACTCCGCCTCTAGGGTGCCATTACGCTGTACCACCTCATTGACCGCCCGCTCCCGCTTGGCTATAAAGAGCATCAGCTTTGCAATGCCATTCATCGGCTGGTCCACAAACTCCTTCAGCTCCTCGTAGAGCACCTGTAGCTCGCCTTGAATCACAGCAAGGTACACATCACTCTTAGTGCCGAAGTAGTTGTACAGAGTGCGGCGTCCCTTGCCCGCTGCTACGGCGATTGCATTCATCGTAGTAGCGTGGTAGCCTTGCTCCGCAAAGAGGTCTCTAGCGACCTCTATAAACTTCTGTCTAGTTCTATCTATCGCCACCGCCTTACTTTTTATCTCTGATGAATATATTGATCGGCGTACCCGAGAAGTCCCAGTTGCTACGCACTTGATTCTCTAGAAAACGCTTGTAAGGCTCCTTGACCCACTGAGGTAGGTTGCAGAAAAAGACAAAGCTAGGCACCTGCACCTTGGGGAGCATCGTCACATACTTTATCTTGATGTACTTCCCCTTATTGGCTGGTGGTGGTGTCTTCTCAATGATAGGGAGGAGCGTGCTATTGAGCTTGGCGGTAGGGATACGCTTCTTTCGCTTGTCAAAGATCTCCTGAGCCAGGTCTAGCACCTTCAGGATACGCTGCTTCTCTGTTGCCGAGATAAATAGAATCGGGAAGTCCACAAAAGGAGCCAGACGCTCGCGTATCGCCTCCATATATCCATTCATCACCTTTTGGCTCTTCTCCTCTATCAAGTCCCACTTATTGACGCAGACAATTAGCCCCTTCTTATTCCGCTGAATAATAGAGAAGATGTTGAGGTCTTGCCCCTCAATCCCCTTCGTGGCATCCAGCATCAATATGCAGACATCGCTATTCTCAATCGCACGAATACTCCGAAGTACCGAATAGTACTCCAGATCCTCATTCACCTTGCCCCGCTTACGGATACCAGCCGTATCCACCAGGCTAAACTCGTGTCCGAACTTATTATAATGCGTGTAGATAGAGTCGCGAGTGGTGCCTGCAATGTCGGTGACAATGTGTCGCTCCTCGCCCAGAAAGGCATTGATGAGCGACGACTTCCCCGCATTGGGTCGCCCTACCACTGCGATACGAGGGTAGTTGAGCTCCTCTTCCTCCTCATCGCTCGCCTCGGGCAGCGACTTCACTAGTAGATCCAAAAGTTCGCCAGTCCCTGTGCCGTTAATGGCCGAGATAGGAATTGGGTCGCCCAATCCCAGCTTGTAAAACTCCGCCGCATACACCTCCATATTGAAGTTGTCCGACTTATTCGCCACCAGAAGCACCGGTTTGCTGGTCTGCCTCAAGAGCTGAGCAATCGACTGATCAAGGTCGCCCAAGCCCGCCTGTATATCTACCATAAATAGGATCAGGTCGGCCTCCTCGATAGCGATCTCCACCTGCCGATTGATCTCCTCCTCAAAGACATCGTCCGAGTTGTCCACCCAGCCACCAGTATCTACTACCGAAAAGTTGACCCCATTCCACTCCGACTTGCCATATTGGCGGTCACGAGTAGTACCAGGCTCGTCAGTAACGATAGCAGTGCGACTCTTAGTTAGCCGATTGAATAGCGAGGACTTCCCCACATTGGGCTGCCCCACTATAGCTACCAAATTATTAGTTGCCATATCTTATACCTCTCTTTCTTTCTTAATCCAATTTATATCCGAAGTTGCGGAGCATCTTGTCGCTGCTCCTCCACTCCTTCTCTACCTTCACGAATAGCTGTAGGAATACCTTCTTATCAAAGAAACGCTCAATATCCTGCCTCGCCATCGTGCCAAGCTTCTTAATCGCTGCCCCCTTGTGCCCTATCAAGATACCCCTTTGCGACTCTCGCTCCACAAAGATATTAGCAGCGATACGGATGAGGTTTTCCTCCTCCTTAAACTCCTGCACCACCACCTCCGTGGCATAAGGGATCTCCTTTTGGTAATAGAGGAATACCTTCTCCCGAATAATCTCCGAGACAAAGAATCGAGCCGGCCGATCGGTGAGGGCATCCTCCTCAAAGTAGGGGGGCGAATCGGGCAGAAGTGCCTCTACACGCTCCGCAATATAGGCGATGCCCGCTCCGTGCAGTGCTGCTACGGGTAGCACCTCAAGAGCATTGGGCAGAAGTGACTTCCAAGTCTGCACCAGCTCCTCTAGCTTTTCGGGCGTCGATAGATCCGCCTTATTGATCAGCACCAATACCGGCACCTGTAGCTCCCTCACGTCGGAGAGAAACGCCTCGTGCTTCTTAGGCTCCTCTATCACATCGGTGACATAAAGCAGCACATCGGCATCCCCCAAGGCACTCTTCGAGAAGCCGAGCATCTGCTCCTGCATCTTGTAGGCGGGATCCACCACTCCTGGCGTATCGCTATAAACCACCTGCACTCCTGGTTTGTTTACAATGCCGATGATCCTGTGGCGCGTCGTCTGTGCCTTATTGGTGATAATACTGATCTTATCCCCCACCAACTTATTCATCAAGGTCGACTTACCCACATTCGGGTTGCCTACCAAATTGACAAATCCCGACTTGTAACCTCCTTCACTCATTATTAGTATCCTCCCATTTTTTTTATTGACCGATCTTATCGCCATCATACCCCCACTTGAGGTAGATAGAGCCCCACGTGTATCCAGCACCAAAGGCGGTGAGGATCAGATTATCGCCCTTGCGGAGCTTACTCTCCCACTCCCATAGACAGAGTGGAATCGAGACCGAACTGGTATTGCCATAGCGGTCAATATTCACCATCACCTTATCCAGTCCCAGACCCATACGCCGTGCTGTAGCATCGATGATCCGCATATTGGCCTGATGAGGCACCACCCACGCAATATCCTCAAAGGTGAGCCCATTCCGCTCCATCAGCTCCACAGAGCAGTCGCCCATCTCCGTCACCGCCTCCTTAAAGACATGGCGACCATCTTGATGCACAAAGTGCAGACGCTGCTGTACCGTCTCCTCACTTGGAGGGAGGGTCGATCCACCTGCTGGCATAATCAGATGCTCCCGACCATCGAAATTGCACTTAATGAGGGCATCCATAATACCTACCTCCTCCTCGGTTGGCTCCAAGATAGCACAAGCTCCCGCATCGCCAAAGAGCGGATAGGTATTACGGTCTTCAGGGTCGGTGATAGCACTCATCTTCTCAGCAGCCACCAGAAGCACCTTTTTGTACAGACCACTCTCCACAAATCCCCTTGCAATCTGCAATCCATAGATAAAGCCAGGGCAGGCCCCTTGGAAGTCAAAGCAGGGCACACCAGAGATGCCACACTCACTAGCAATCACAGAGGCCGTAGTGGGGAAGTGGTAGTCGGGCGTGTTGGAGGAGCAGAGCACCAAGTCAATCTCCTCAGGTTGAACCTTGTGCCGTGCCATCATATCCTTCACCGCCTGAATGCCGAGGTACGACGATCCCGCCCCCTCCTTATTGAGCAACCTCCGCTCCTTGATTCCTACACGAGTGGTGATCCACTCATTGCTCGTATCTAATCGCTGAGCGATCTGCTCATTGGTGAGCACCTCGTCTGGGACATACCCGCCAATGGCTGTGAGGGTGGCAAATCTTTTCGTCGTCTTATTCATCTCTTACCTATGCTATGATTTAAAATAAATTATCATTTCTGCAGAAGTGAGCAATCTTGATAAGTCACTTCTGATGCCACAAAGATACCAAAATATTTCCATTTGTTTGGAAAGTGTGCAATCGGTTACTTACCTCCTTGTGAGGGACGATATTTGGGAGGGTGGCTCAAAATGTGTAATATTGCACTAGATATAAATACCAATGAATAGATAAGTAGTATGGGAATATTGAGATGGACAAAGCGTGCAGGTAGCCTATGGACAGTGCTAAAACAAGCGGAGCCACAGGACTTCACTAAGTACAGTAGTCACTTCAGCGAACTCTCCTTTATGCAGAAGGTGAGTAGAGTGGGGGAGCTACTGGGGGATACGGTCTTGATGCCCGTCCTCAAGCTATACTATATATTGATGGAGCCTAGTGTCCCCAAGCAGTCCAAGCTCTATATCATGGGGGCGCTCGGCTACTTTATACTTCCTATTGACCTACTGCCCGACTTTATTCCTGGGCTACTAGGTTTTTCCGACGACTTAATCGTGGTAGGTATCATCCTCAAGCAGGTGCGTAAGTATGAAACCCCACAGATCCACGCCAAGGCGGAGCGCCTCCTCCGTAAGCTCTGCCCCCTGAAAAGAGAGACGCAACCAGCCCTCTAACCCTTTCTCCCTCATTGTCAAAAGGGGCATCTCCTCAATCGGGATCCTATCGACTGTCCGAAACGTCCGTTACGCATCGAATGATGCTGAAATATAGGTGGTTGAGAGTGGTTTTGTAACTATTTGATACCCAGATATATATTTGGGCGTTTATCGAGTTGCAACTAAGCAATCGGTTAGTTGCAACTAAGCATTTGCTTTGTTGCATCTCGGCAATTGCTTAGTTGCAACTCGGTTTTTGCTTAGTTACAACTCATTTTTTTTCTCTCCTTGACCAGAGGGTAACATCTCATACAATAATGCCTTCCTGTGGGGGTGGTTTTTTGTCTAGTTATATATAATGTGTACTTTTGCAAATCCAATAAATGTTGGGCATAAGAGTATTGAGAGAATAAAAATTTAGATAAAGATATGGGAAGTAACCTCGTGATAGTGGAGTCACCCGCTAAGTCAAAGACCATTAGCAAATTTCTAGGTAAGGACTACCAAGTCCTCTCTAGCTATGGGCATATCCGTGACCTTAAGACCAAAGGGATGGGTGTGGATATTGAGAATAACTTTGAACCGCAGTACGAGGTCTCTGAGGACAAGGAACGAGTGGTTAAGGAGCTGAGAAGTGCTTCCAAAAAAGCTGAGAGAGTGTGGCTTGCAAGTGATGAGGACCGCGAAGGAGAGGCGATAGCATGGCACTTAGCCGAGGTGCTTGGATTGGATAAGAAGGCTAAGAATAGGATCGTATTTCACGAGATCACCAAGTCGGCAGTAGAGCACGCCCTCGAAAACCCTCGTGCTATTGATGAGCAGATGGTTGATGCTCAGCAAGCTCGCCGTGTACTGGATAGGATTGTAGGCTTCGAGCTGAGCCCAGTGCTTTGGCGCAAGATTCGTCCTCAGCTTTCGGCAGGTAGGGTGCAGTCGGTAGCTGTTCGGATTATTGTGGAGAGGGAGCGAGAGATTACCGCCTTTGAGCAAAAAAGCAACTTCCGGATACGGGGGTTGTTCATCACCACGAGCGGGGAGAAAGTGGTGGCAGAGGTGGCGAAGCGACCTGAGACAGAGGAAGAGGTAAGGGAAATCCTCAACGCCCTCATTGATGCCAACTACAGTGTGGGTAAGATAGAGGTGAAGCCGACCAAGCGCAAGCCAGCAGCTCCCTTTACCACCTCTACCCTACAGCAGGAGGCTTCTAGGCGGTTGGGCTATCCAGTAGGTCTCACCATGCGACTAGCTCAGAGCCTATACGAAGCAGGGCATATTACTTATATGCGTACCGACTCAGTCAATCTATCCGACTATGCCATTGCCACTAGTTGTGCCCTCGTAGAGCAAGCCTACGGCAAGGAGTATGTCAAGGCCCGTCGCTATAAAGTCAAGACCAAAGGTGCCCAAGAGGCGCACGAAGCGATTCGCCCCACAAATGTGGAGGTGGAAATTGCTGGAAAGAATAAGCAAGAGCGTGCTCTATATGAGATGATCCGCAAGCGGACGCTTGCCTCACAGATGGCAGATGCTGAGCTGGAGAATACCACAGTACAGATATTGAGTGGCACTCCTACACAGTTCGAAGCCAAGGGTGAGACGGTCACCTTTGATGGCTTCCTCAAGGTGTACCTAGAGGGGCACGACGATGAAGATGCCGAGGAGGAGACTGGCCTTCTGCCACGCCTCCAAACTGGCGACCCCCTCTTGAGTGAGGAGGTGGTAGCACGCGAGCGCTTTGCACAACGACCCCCTCGCTACACGGAGGCATCGCTGGTAAAGCGATTGGAGGAGCTCGGGATTGGGCGTCCTTCTACCTACGCACCTACCATTCAGACCATCCAAAAGCGAGAGTATGTGGTGAAGAAGTCTATCGATGGCGAGTCTCGCAATTATGTAGAGCTCAAGCTAGAGAAGGGAAAGGTAGCCAAGCGTACCAAGAAGGAGGTCTATGGGGCAGACAAAAATAAACTCTTCCCCACCGACACAGGGCTGGTGGTCACCGACTTCCTCGTGGAGTACTTTCCCCAAGTATTGGACTACAACTTTACCGCACGGGTAGAGGAGGAGTTTGACGAGATCGCGGCAGGCAAAAAGAAATGGAATAGCGTCATTGCCACCTTCTACGACCTCTTCCACGATAATGTAGAGGGGGTGATGGCAGAGAAGAGCGACCATAAGGTGGGCGAACGCATCCTCGGTGAAGACCCCAAGACTGGAGAGCAAGTATCGGCTAAGATCGGGCGCTTTGGTCCGATGATACAGATTGGTATTGCCGACGAAGAGGGCAAAAAGCCACGCTTCGCTTCCATCCCTACCAATCTCTCACTCGAGACCATTACCCTGGAGGAGGCGCTCAAACTATTCGACCTACCTCGTACGCTTGGTGAGTACGAGGGGGATAAAGTCGTCGCCAGTATTGGTCGGTTTGGTCCTTATGTCCGCTTTGGTAAGCTATTCGCTAGTATTCCAAAAGATCTTTCACCCTACGAGATCACCCTTGAGGAGGCAAAGCCGCTCATTGATGCCAAGAAGGAGCAGGAGCGTAATAAGTTCATCGCCTCCTTTGGCGAAGGCGATGAGGTGGTAGAGGTACTCAATGGTCGGTGGGGACCTTATCTTAAGTATCAAAAGAATAACTACAAGATCCCCAAGACGACGGATGCTAAAACACTCACAGAGGAGCAGGCACGCCAAATAATCGCCGAAACGGCAGCAAGTGGGGCTAAGAAGAAACGTAAAAAGAAATGATGAAAAAGAGATATATCCTACTCCTAGATAGCTCTACCGACTACTGCACAGTGGCTCTGGCAGAGGAGGGCGATACTCCAATGATTATCGCTGAGGCTGAAGAGACCGACCGCTCAAGGCAGTCGGAGCGATTGGCAGTGATGGCACAGGAGGTGCTTTCACAGCTACCCCAAGGCAACGAGCTATCAGCTATCTGCGTCGCTGAGGGACCTGGAAGCTACACTGGGCTTCGCATCGCGGCAGGATATGCCAAGGGTTTGGCTTTTGCCAAAGGGGTTCCCCTCCTCGCTATATCCACTACTCAGCTTATAGCCCGTAGTTACCTCGCCCATGAGGTGGCATCTGAGGAGGCACTATTGATGCCGATGATCGATGCCCGACGTATGGAAGTTTACTCGGCACTTTATACCGCCAAAGGGGAGCCAGTATCCGATATCGCCGCATTGGTATTGACCGAAGAGGAGACGCAAGCCTCTATCACCGAGTTGGTAGAGCAGCACCCCGTAGTCTACTTCGGATCGGGTGCCGAGAAGGCGCAGGAGTTATTCCAGAGCCTACTACCGGGAAGTCGGTACGTAGTCAATATCTACCCCCACGCCAAGTATATGGCGAGCGATGCCTTTCGACTACTAGAGGCCGGAGAACACCTCGACGTCGCCTACTGGGAGCCCTTCTACCTCAAAGAGTACCAAGCCAAAAAGTCCCTCAATAAAGTACTCGCCCAGCTCCTCCCCAATAAATAAGCTAGCGCGAGCTTTATCGGACAGGTCAGACAAGTCGGACAGATCGGACGGCACGTAGATAAGTACTACGAAATCCGACTTGTCTGACCTGTCCGACTTGTCCGATAAGGTACCCCCTCATAGATATTTGGGAGATAATGCGTACCTTTGCGATGTATTATAATTAAGTAAAAACAAATTAGAAAGAAAGATCTTTATGGCATTACGCGCATCAGTATTCCCAGGACAAGGAGCTCAGTTTGTAGGTATGGGGCAGGACCTCTACGAGAGCAACGCCGAAGCAAAGCAGCTATTTGAGCAAGCCAATGAGATACTTGGCTTCCAAATTACCGATACTATATTTCATGGCACCGAGGAAGAACTTAAGCAGACCAAGGTGACCCAGCCAGCGGTATTTATCCACTCCTACATCTCTGCCAAGGTGAGCGACGAAGGGTGCAGTGCCGATATGATGGCAGGTCACTCTCTAGGCGAGTTTACAGCGCTCGCTGCTTCTGGAGCTCTCTCCTTTGAAGATGCACTGAGACTAGTGAGCAAACGAGCTCAAGCGATGCAAAAAGCGTGCGAGCAAGCTCCCTCCACTATGGCCGCCATTATTGGACTGAAAGATGAAGAGGTGGAGCAACTCTGTGCCTCTGTCCAAGGTGAGATCGTAATCCTTGCCAATTACAACAGCCCTGGCCAAGCGGTGATCTCGGGTTCGGTAAAAGGTGTACAGCAAGTATGTGCACTGGCGAAAGAGGCGGGTGCTAAGCGTGCCTTGCCCCTCAATGTGAGCGGAGCCTTCCACAGCCCCTTTATGGAGAGTGCTAGAGAAGAGTTGGAGGCAGCGATCAGAGAGACCCACTTCAAGGCGCCTAGCTGCCCTATCTATCAGAATGTCGATGCCCTCCCCCATACCGACCCTGAGGAGATTCGCCACAACCTTATCATGCAGCTCACAGCACCAGTTCGCTGGACGCAGACCATCCTCAATATGCACAAGGATGGAGCAGAGAGCTTCACTGAGTACGGCCCCGGTAAAGTGCTCCAAGGTCTGATCAAGCGCATCCTCTAACCCCCGCCACTCCCACTTGTGATGTGAGGAGCCAAAAGCCTAAGTTCTAAACCGAAGCGCAATTTTTTGAGGTACTAGGGACTGCCTTTTTCACG
>NZ_HF988854.1:0-1558 GCF_000435035.1 Porphyromonas sp. CAG:1061
CGAAGTAGAAGAAAAAAAACAGATACCTTTGTTCGTTGACCTATAAGTCTATAATAATAAGGGAGCGAAAGAGAATCTCTTTCGCTCCCTTATTTAAGGAAGATCTACGGGTCAAAACATATAACCGATGGACAGAAAGACGGTATGAGACTGACCATAAGGGGTCACATTCTTGTAGTTGTCAGCTGCCATCTCATCTGCATCCTTGATGGGGAAGCCATACTTGTATCCGGCACCGAAGAAGAGCATATTCCCATACTTCAAGGGGATGCCAAAGTCGCACCTTACGAGCGGTCCAGCACTGATCAGGCTGTAGTCGGAGTGAAGGTCACCGGTAACACATCCACTCAGGGAAGGAATGACATATACAGACTTTAGGTCAAGCGGCACCTGCAGACCCGCAAAAGCATTGAAGCTAAAAAGGGTCACTCGCTTGATGAACTCCTGAGGTACCTCCACTTCCTTGCGATCTTTCAACAAGAAGCTCGGATCCTCCGTTATCAGTGCCGTATCATCCACGAGGCAGGGCTGATTGAATCCTACAGACCCGCCATAAGTGAAGTACGTCCCGAGGGATGAGCGGAGCCCGAGGTAGGAGGCCATCCCAAAGTGTGGCGTTAGGTTTTTAGCCAGATCCGCAGTGTAGATAAGCTCGCCTGACAGCGCACCCGTGACCATCTTATGTGGTGGCAGAGCGAGGACTTGACCCCGGTCATCCTTAATGACCAGCTCACCCTTGCGGTGAGGATCGTAGTACTTCACCACCTTATCTATGTCCTCAAACTCCCACTTCAGTCCTCTCACATAGCTACAGAGCTCCGGATCATCGGCAAGGAATCTGACCACTCCGCCTCTAAACTGAGATCCTTCATAGTTGATCCCGTGTACCAGAGCAACCTTTCTTAGGATACCTCCGCGTTTCTCCAAGAATAGTGGGAAGCTGGGCTTTACCACAGCCATACTTCCTCCACTACGTATGATCCGCTGCTCGTTGCCGATGAAGAAGATGTCCCCATTCTCATCAATCTTGTACGAAGAGGCCAGGAGGTAGGCCGTAAGCTCAGGTCCCCTATCTACGAGAGTCATCCATGCGGCATTGCTTTGCAGGAAGGTGGAGAACTTTTTGTACTCAAAGCGATAGCTCGAGTCCGGTTTCTTGGGGTTGCTTAGCTCGATGCCTTTCAGATCCTCGGACTTGAAGGTGCCGGCTGAATGGGCGAGGGCGAGGTCATCGAAGAGCTTGAGCTCCTTGTCCCCCGACATAGGCATCCTAAGATACCCTGTGTAGGTAGCTCCTTCCTTGGTCTCCAATTGCGCCTTGCAGACATCCCTTGGCTCCGAGGTGAAGAGCTTCATCAAGCCACAGCCTGAGAGAAGCATCATAAGCCCGATCAGGATCGATAAGTTATATGCCAGTTTCATAATAATAACGAAATGAATAGGATAGGTAATCGGCTATCTATGCAACCTGTATTGCAACTCAATAACCACGTTACAAAGGTAATAAAAAAAAGGCGTATAGGTCAAAATGGTGGGTAAAACAGCCTAATAGCCATTT
>NZ_HF988855.1:0-5931 GCF_000435035.1 Porphyromonas sp. CAG:1061
AACGTAGCAGATCGCCTTCGTGCAACAGTCTCAAAGCAAAAATTGAGTTGCAACTAAGCAAATGCTTAGTTGCATCTCAATTTTCGCCTTTCTAATCCATTGATTTATAGCAGAATAGAAGAGGCGTATTTTCGACTTGTCCGATGAGGGCATCCAGAGCACCCTGTCGGGTGCTGGTGGTAGAAGCCCGAAGGGGTTGCACTTTGAGATTTATAGGTTGTTATCTATATGTACCCCGTTCGGGGTAGTGTGGATGTGTTGGTCTCTGCTACCCAAGCTTCACCTTCCGGCTCGCTGTCGCTTGCCCTCAGGGGGAAGCTTTTCTTTGTGTATTTATTGATGATGCGACGTATCTATCTTTGAGAACTCATTATAAATAATCGCATTAGCATTCTCTGGTTGTTCATCATTCTTCCAGAGCTGATTCTTAAGGTCGTCAAATCTTACATTATTTCTTTCTTGCATTTTAATAATACAGTATGAAAAATTCATTATCTTGCACCCGTGTAAGTCTCATGCTAATGTCTATGTTTTTTGTTATTAATTCACACTTTACAAAGATAGCATTATTGGGGCTTACACACTTTTTTGGGACAGTATCTGAAATAATCGGTGAATTGGCTACACATAGTTTTTACCTTAATTTTGGAGAAGTCCAGCAAATCTATCGGGCAATCCTTTTCTGTTGGGAGATAATCTCTTTTTATCCGTATGCCTAAATTCGGCATAAGAGAGTATTATCTTTGCAAAAAGATAGACGTGGAATGAGGCTTCCCACATAGTGTAAGCCTCGAAAGTCAGATTCTTGATTACGATGAGAGTACTAGCGATAAGCGACACGCATGGGATGCATTGGAGAAGTGAAGCACCTCCAGATGCTGATTTGCTTATTCATGCAGGTGATTTCTCGATGATTGGAACAAAGGGGGAAGCACTGGACTTCTTAGAGTGGTTTACTAATCTACCACATAAGCATAAAGTATTCATTTGTGGAAATCATGATGAAGCACTGCTGCGAGCTAATATAAGTGGGTTGCCTTCAAATTGCCACTTTCTCAACTATTCAAGTGTGATTATCAAGGGAATAAAGATCTGTGGCATTCCATTTTATGTGGAGCCCTATGGTAGTAAAGAGCTCCCTCCTAGGCTAAAAGCTATTTGTGAGAATGATATTGATGTATTGGTCTCGCATCAACCACCTTATGAAATGCAGGATGTCTCAGAGTTATATGGTCATTATGGAAGCCATACCTTATTAAATATAGTAAAGAAGGTAAAACCGAAATTCCACATCTTTGGGCATATGCACGAAGATTATGGTATGAAAGAGGAGGGCGGTACTATCTTTATTAATTGTGCTTTGATGGGTAAGAGCTTTGAGCGATGGACCAAGTCCCCAATTCAATTTGAAATAGGCAAATAGAGACTACTTTGGTAGTTGTAAAATGACTCCTCCCATAAAGTTAAATACAGTTCCTTCATTTCCCACCTTCATCTCTTTTCCCATTTTATTCCAATCCGCGTCTGTGTGGTCGTGTATACTCCATGTGGATCCTTCTGAATAGACATTAAAGGGCCATGATCTAGGTTCTTTTGTCTTACCGGTCAAATAGAAACCGTATGGCATATACTTTGCCATTTTAAACTTTTTAGTTCCCCATACACTCAGCATTTCTGTATATGAAAAACTCGGATCTGCTACAAAAAAGACGATAAACATTCCTGTTCTAGGGAATAAAAATGGTTCCTCAACCATAGAGTAATATCTATTTTTAATTTTGTTGTCTCTTCTGTCTAAATATAGCTGTTCTTGCTTTGTAAGAGCTTTTCCGTTAGGGTTCCCAGTTGTTGGATCTGGCATTGAGAGATAATACTGTATTGTAGCATTTGAGTTACCACTGAAATTTAGATCCAAAAAGATTTCACTCACTTGTGGTGCTTCAACCCAAGACTCATCGTATGGGATAAATAATGCATTAATAGTGAATGGTAGAGGTGCATAGCTGCTATGATGCTTACCTTCAGTTGTTCCTTTCTTTGAAAGGGGACCTGTAAACTTAGTTACCACAACTTCACTCAATGAGTATGAAATTGGTGTAAGAAAGATAATACCATCAACTATTTCACTTGCCATCACAATTGTATCTTTATAGGATAGGTGTGAAATAGCTATGACGTCTGTCAATTCTTTTGTTAAACGAAACTGACCATTTGCGTCGCTATAAACCCCATTGGTATGACCAAAAGAGACCATTGCATAAGGCACTGGCTCCATAGTGATGTTGTCAATTATAGAGATTTTATGTGTGTTTTCTTGAGCATTACAGACGCCTATAAAAACACCTGAAACTAGTAGAATAAATATCAGTAACTTATTCTTCATAACTTATGTATTATATGACTTTTGTTATCAGTTTGTATATTGCATTTGTCGCTTGGATGTGTGCACTTTCAGGAATAGAGGACACAAAGTGTTTACACTTTCAGGAATAACAGTTTGGCGGTGTACACAATAACAGGAATACATGAACCCGTGTGTACTATTTTCAGGAATATCACATACTATTTTCAGGAATACCACATGCGGAACAGAATCCACATGCAAGTGGAACAGATTCCGCACGCATAAGGAATAGATTCCGTAGGGCGACGGAATATTGCCGCCCTATAAGAGGGTATTGAGCCCCGTACTTGGTAGGTTAATTAATGACTCCGATTTGGTTGTTGCGTTTGATGGTTGGCATAATACCGACGCACATCATATATCGTGCTACGTTATCCCCTTAAGGGGCTAAGCGTACGAGGGACCAGGTGCCATCTTGTTGGAGTTCGTATAGGAACCTATCGTGAAGTCGGCTCTCTCTCCCTTGCCAAAACTCAATTCTGTTAGGCGTGACTTCAAAACCTCCCCACGTATCTGGTCGGGGTACTCTTCGTAAAGTACCCGTGTACTTTAGGCTTTCCTTTGCAAACTCTGCTACAATGTAAGCTCGATTTGGAATTGGGTGACTCTGAGGAGATATGCGTGCTCCTACTCGGCTCATATAGGGTCGCTTATTAAAGTAGGCATCACTCACCTCTGGGGCAACATGTTGGCAGATCCCTTCTACGTGAATCTGTCGCTCAAGCTGGTGCCAGAGGAAGGTGACCGATACGTGTGGGTTGTCGAGGATCTGTTGGCCTTTACGGCTCTCGTAGTTGCTGTAGAAAATAACCTTCCCATCCTTTAGCTCTTTGAGCAATACGGTTCGGGTGGAGGGGTGCCCATCGGGGGTAGAAGTAGCTACAATGATAGCTGTAGGCTCAATTACTTTTTGATGGATCGCCTCTTCCAGCCATTCCTCCATTTTCTTAATAGGGTCGGCGGGCATATCTTTTTTGGATAAGCTCCCTACTTTATAATCCCTTCTAATGTCTTCTACATGTAAGTCCATAGTAAAGTATTTCTTTAAAAGATCTCTATTTAGTTTCTCCAAAAGCTACGGTGTAGTAGCGTGATTACGGTGAATATCTCCAAGCGTCCGACCAGCATTAGGAATGAAAGTAAAAACGTATTGAAGTCGCCTAAGCTAGCATAATTGGAGAAAGGTCCGAAGGCACTGAGCCCTGGGCCTGAACTGGATATGCAGGCGATGGAGGCGGATACGGCATCGGTAAAGGAGTAGCCCTCTAGTGAAATGGAAAAGGTGGCGATAATGGATAGGGTGAGGTAGGCGTAGAAGAAGTTGTACACCTGTGTGATCACTTTATCCTTGACCACTGTGCCGTTATACCTTAATGGTACAATGGCTTGGGGGTGGGTGCGTCGGGTAAATTCATTGAGGAGATTGCGGGTGAGGATGCTGAACCTGATGGTCTTGAGCCCTCCACTAGTGGAGCCTGAACACCCTGCCACAAACATGAGGAATAGAGCAATGATCCAAAATGGTGCCCCCCAAAAGTTGTAGTCTTGAATCACATATCCCGTGGTGGAGAACAAGCTGACTACTTGAAATGTAGCGTGCTCCAATGCTTGAGGAAAAGAGGTGTAGTATTCACCGAAGTAGAGCCAAAGGGCTGAGGCAATAGAGATGACTACGATGATGGAAATGAACCAGCGGAACTCTGAATCTCGGAACAGCTTCTTGGGCTCTTTGCGAACGGTAGCGAAGTAGATCAGGGTGAAGCTGGTGGCACCAAAGAGCATAAAGATAGTAAGGACGATAATGATATAGTCGGAATTAACCTCGGCAATAGATTGATTGTAAATCGAGAATCCTCCGGTGCTGATGCAAGTGGCAGCGTGACAAACTGCTTCGTACAATGTAAAGGGACCAGCCCACAATAGGAGTACACAAAGGATGGATAGAATGATGTAGATAAACATGATCCACTTCGCCATGACGCCGATGCGGGGCACAAAACGGTCGTGGGTAATGCCGGTGGTCTCGTGGTCGTAAACTACGGAGGCACTTTCTCCTGCGAAGGGGACTAGGGCTACAATAAATACGATAATCCCGATGCCCCCGATCCACTGTGTGATACTTCTCCAAAGCAAGATGCTACGTGGGAGTGCTTCGATATCGGTGAGGATGCTGGCTCCAGTGGTCGAGAAGCCCGACATGGACTCAAAGAAGGCTTCTGAAACGTTGGGGATAAAGCCGCCTAATAGGTAGGGCATCATACCCAATAGAGATGTCAATACCCAGCTAAGGGTTACGGTGACCATACCCTCTCTTCGCCCTGTATCATAGCTATTCTGTCCTTTTCCATAGAGTGCTAGAGGCAATCCGACCACGAAATTAAGGCCAATGGTGGTGAGGAGTGCTTTGAATCCATCATCATGATAGTGCAAGGAGACGCCCAGGCATATCAGTAAGAAGATGGCTTGGAATAGGCTGAGTAGCCCTAGCACGAGGGCGACAAACTTGTAGTTGAAGCCTCGCTTGGTTTCGTATTCGTTGTGATCTATGAATGGCATATCGTATGAACTATCCAAAAAGCTTATTCAGATCCTTTGGAGAGGCGTTTTGGGAGAAAACCATCACCATATCGCCAGCTAGAATCTGAGTTTTACCTTCTACGAGTATTACTTGATCATCCCTCACCAAGCCGCCTATGGTAATTTCTTGTGGTAAATTAAGTTCCATCACCGGCTTGGTGGTGACTAATGACTTTTCACGTACGTTTATTTCGAGCACCTCACCTTGCCCTATGGATAGGGTTTTGGCATTGGAGATATCAATATTGAGTAGGTATCTGAATATGACGGAAGCGGCAATCAGCTTTTTATTGATGAGGTTGCCTATCTTCATCTCATTGGCTATGTCGAGGTAGTCGAGATTCTCTATTTGGCAAACAGAGATGGGCACCCCAAGCCTTTTGGCATTGAGGGTGGCGAGCATATTGCTCTCCGATGAACTGGTGAGGGACAAGAAGGCATCGGTTTTCTTGATCCCTTCATTGACCAATAGGTCGGGGTCCCTGCCATCTCCATGAATGACGAGGGTATGATCGGCGACCACTTCGGAGATTTTCATACACTTATCATAGTCTCGCTCTATAATCTTGATGTTCAGATCATCCGGGAGTAGCTGAGCCGTTTTGAGGGCGATTCTACTACCGCCCATGATGATGACTCTATGCACTTCTAGCTTATCCTGCCCGCAGAAGTTCCTCACCTGATCGAGGTACTTGGGCATAGAAGTGATGTAAAGGACATCATTGACCTCAATGCCATCCTGACCACGTGGTATGATGGTATGGCCATTCCGTACAATGGCCAAAATATGCATCACCTTATCCTCAAAGTCTGAGAGATTGATCAGCTTTTTCCCAACGAGAGGGGAGGAGGGAGTCACTCGAGCTGCAACGAGGTCTAGTTTCTTATCAAAGATGGTCCAATATTGCTTGGCCCACGGTAGACTAAGACTACTGACAATCTCTTGGGCG
>NZ_HF988855.1:5961-16254 GCF_000435035.1 Porphyromonas sp. CAG:1061
GGGCGGCTAGCTGTTCGGGATAGATCATATCATCCACCCCAAGGTTGGTAAAGTGCTCTTTATAATTAGGGAGCAGGTATTCGCTATTATTAATTCTGGCTAAGGTCTTTTTGGCGCCCATAGTTTTAGCCATGTGGCAAGCAACTAAGTTGTCGCACTCCTCTGGGGTTACAGCTATGAATAGGTCGGTCCTTTCGGCACCGGCTGACTTTAGATCCTTGAAGGAGATTGGAGACCCCACAAATGGCATGATCTCTAGCCTATTATTGTAGACAAAGTCTAGATTGGTAGGCTCTGAATCAAGGAGTACAATATCATGCTCCTCGTGTGATAGCATCTCAGCTAGGTGAGTGCCTACTTCTCCAGCTCCGACAATTAATATTCTCATAAGTTATTACTGAAACATCTTGACGGCTGTATCAACCAGTGACGAAGCGTCCAAGCCGACATATTGATACTGAAGAGCCACAGCTCCTTGCTTAATAAACTGATCTGGTATGCCTATTCTTTTAATACGGATAGGAGTTCCCTTATCTGCATAATATTCTAGTAGGGCACTACCTACGCCACCTGCCAATGAGCCATCTTCGACCGTGATAATGGTGTCGTATTTCTCGGCTAGGTAGTCGAGCATCTCTGTATCTAGAGGTTTTACAAAACGGAGATTGACATGCCCTGGGTGATATCCAAGAGAATTTAGCTCTTTTACAGCGTGTTTGGCTTCATTGCCTACTGGCCCATAGGATACAAATGCTACCTTTTCTCCAGTTGTGAGCTCTATGGACTTGCCAAGAGTTAGTTCCGAAAATGGCACTTTCCAATCTTTGCAAGCACCCTTTCCTCTTGGAAAACGTATCACAAATGGTCCTTCCTTATGATGCTTGTAGGCTGTGAACATCATCTGGCGGAGCTCTTTTTCATCTATAGGCGACATGATGGTGAGACCAGGAATGGTGCGGAGATAGGCAATATCATAAGCTCCCTGGTGTGTCATCCCATCCTCGCCGACGAGCCCAGCTCTATCTATGCACAGAATGATTGGGGCTGACTGCATCGCTACATCGTGGATTACCTCGTCATATCCACGCTGTAGAAAGCTAGAGTAAATATTGCAGAATGGTATCTCCCCTTTGAGTGCAAGGCCAGCAGCAAATGTTACGGCGTGGCCTTCTGCAATACCCACATCAAAGACACGATTGGGGTATTCGTGTTGCATAAAATTAAAGGAACTACCCGAAATCATGGCAGGGGTGATACCTACTACTCGCTCATCCATCTCTGCGAGCTCAAGGAGGGTTTGCCCAAAAATCTCTTGGTATTTAAGTGGGGTGTCGGGAAGCTCAGGCGCCACATTCCTCTTACCTGTATTTGGGTCAAAGAGACCTGGAGCATGCCATACCACAGCACTCTCTTCGGCAGGTTTGTAGCCCTTGCCTTTGATGGTCTTGAGGTGAAGTAACTTTGGACCCTTGAAGTCTTTAATGCTTCTGAGGGTATTAACTAGTTCAACCACGTCGTGCCCATCAGTAGGTCCAAAGTACCGTATACTGAAGCTTTCAAAGAGATTCTTATCATTATTGATGAGTGCCTTCAGGCTATTATTGAAGCGGAGTAAATTTCTCTTCTTAGAGTCATCGATAAGCCGAAGCTTCTTCAATCCTTGATATCCCTTATGTCTGAGGCTATTGTATACTTTGCTCGTATTGATTCGAACCAAATACTTACTGAGCCCACCAGTGATGGGGTCAATACCTATATGGTTGTCGTTGAGTATAATGAGTAAGTTATTGGGGTGGTTGGAGGCATTATTAAGTCCCTCAAATGCTAGGCCACCGGTCATGGCACCATCTCCAATAACAGCGACTACATTCTTCTCTTGATTTTGCAGTGATGCTCCTATAGCAATTCCTAAGGCGGCTGAAATGGAGTTGGAAGCGTGACCGGATATAAATGAGTCGTACCGACTTTCATTAGGGTGGGTAAAGCCACTTATACCTCCCCATTGGCGAAGCGTAGAGAAATCCTTTTTTCGACCCGTTAGTATCTTGTGTACGTATGACTGGTGCCCTACATCCCATACTATCTCATCATGGGGAATATCAAACACATAATGAAGCGCTACAGTCAATTCAACCACACCGAAATTAGCTCCTAGATGGCCAGGAACCTTGCTCAACGTCTCTAAGAGAAAGCACCGAACATCCTCACAGAGTTTGGGTAAGTCTGTGAGGGGCAGTTTCTTTAGATCGGCTGGTGAGTCTATTGTATCTAATAATGGGTAATTACTTTGCTCCATCTTTTATGTGTGTCAATAATAGATTGCGTTCTTATCATATATGCAAAGTTAGTCAATTCCACTCAATCTAGCACACTCGATAATTCGGGAATCGGTATTGAGAGTGTATTGATTATTTGTTATCTTTGAATTATGGATAAAGAAATGATACTAAAGGACGAAATATTGGAGGACTACTATGAGTACCTCCTATTAGAGAGAAACTTGGCGAACAATAGCATCCAAAGCTATGAAAATGATGTCAAGCACCTCCTTGAGTTTAGTGAAATGACAGGCAAGAGGTATTTGGACCTATCCTATGATAATTTGGAGCAATTCCTTTCCTATCTCGTAGATCTAGGGCTTAGCAAAAAGAGTCTTAGACGCATAGTTAGTGGTATCAAGAGTTTTTATCGCTTCTTGGAGTTAGAGGAGATTGTTACGGATAATCCTACAGAGTCACTTGAAGGGCCTATGGTATCAAGAGAGCTTCCGGAGGTTTTAACTGTAGAGGAGATTGATAGCTTGTTATCTGCTATTGACCTTAGCACACCGCATGGCGTTAGAAATGCTGCCATTTTGGAGCTATTATATAGTTGTGGGCTTCGCGTCTCTGAAGTGTGTGATATAACTTTTTCATGTCTCTTCTTGGAGGAGCGGTACATTAGAGTGGTAGGAAAAGGAACTAAGGAGCGATTAGTGCCTATGTCGGAGAGTGCTGTGGAGCGAATTAATGAATATCTACCAATACGGCAAGCCATTATTCCAAAGCCGCCCTATCAGCATCACCTTTTTCTGAATAGAGTAAGGACAGGAATCAGTAGACAGATGATATTTATGATTATCAAAGACCTGGCTAAACAAGTTGGCTTGAAAAAGAAAATATCCCCACATACTTTGCGACATTCATTTGCGACCCATCTTTTAGAGGGTGGTGCCAACTTGCAAGCCATAAGGGATATGCTTGGTCATGCAGATATATCCACTACAGAGATTTATACCCATTTGGATAGGTCTACTCTTAGAAATGAGATATTACAGTATCATCCACGCAATCATTGATGTCCTGTTATATATTTCAGACTAATGATATCTATCATAAACAACCTCAATGATTAAATAATCTAAAATTATACCGAACTAATCAATATATCAAATATTTGCTCTATATTTGAAAGCGAAAGATTAGATGCCGTGGTGTTGCTCATGCAGTAGTAGGTTCAGAGGGATTATTTGGTATCTATTTCTTAAGAGTTAGAAATTAATAGAAGTTATTATACACTTACATTTTAATAGTTGAAATTATGAATAAGACTGAATTTATTGCAGCTGTTGCTGAAAAAGCAGAGCTTACTAAAGTTGATGCCAAAAAGGCTGTAGATGCAGGTATCGAGGTAATTACCAAAGAGATGAAGAAGGGTGAAAAAGTAGCTATCCTTGGTTTTGGTACATTCTCTGTTACTGAGCGTGCAGCTCGTGAGGGTGTGAATCCTCGCACGGGTAAGAAGATGAAGATTGCTGCTCGTAAGGTAGTGCGCTTCAAGCCAGGTGCTGCTCTTGACCTCAACAAAAAGAAGTAATGTGGTTATAGAATCAACCACATCCAGTTACTTCTGATATAAGTGACTGATGGTTTATGCGAACTCTCACAGCATATTGATCTAGCTTTGAGGGTTCGCATTGTTTTAGCAAACCTTTTCTATAGTCATTTGTTATACCATTAGAGACAGATATAATAAGCTATGACTTTTTCTGTGCTGGTTAGGGAAGCTAACCGAAACAGTAATCGTTGATGCTATCACTTAATAATAACATAAATGAGAAAATTATGAAGTTTGAACTTGTAAAACTACCTTATGCGCCTAATGCTTTAGAGCCAGTGATTAGTGAGAAGACTATAGGTCTTCACCATGGTAAGCACCTACAGACCTATGTAAACAATCTAAATAAGCAGATTGAAGGTACTGAGTTTGCTAATATGGAGCTCGTAGATATCGTGAAGAAGTCTGAGGGCGGTATATTCAATAATGCTGGTCAAACCCTTAATCACAATCTTTACTTCCTACAGTTTGCCCCTAAGGGAAGTGGTAAGCCATCGGCAGAGCTTCTTAAGGCAATAGAGGAGAAGTGGGGTTCACTAGAGGAGTTTAAGAAGGCATTTGAAGCTGATGCAGCTTCTCTCTTTGGAGCCGGTTGGGCTTGGCTTTCTGCCGACAAGAGCGGTAAGCTCTCTATTGGGAAGTACACCAATGCAGGTAACCCTGTAGTGGATGGCCTAACTCCACTCTTGTGTGCTGATGTATGGGAGCATGCCTACTATGTAGATTACGAGAACCGTAGGCCAGAGCATCTATCTAAGATTTGGGAGATCATCAATTGGGATGAGATCAACAAGCGCTACGCTGATAGATAAATAGCTGATCACTAAGTGAATAATGGGCATATCTAGCGAAAAGCCAGATATGCCCATCTTATTTGTTTCGAACTGGCGTCTCTGCAAAGATGCCCCTCAAAAGACAGTGTTCTACAATAGATGTTTTTTGGAAACTCTAGTGATTTGAAAGCTCTCAGAAAGTTGAGCCACTGTCTTATCGTCAATGTTTCCTATCATCGAAAGTGTGATAGGAGACTTTATAACCTTGGCTATATGAAAGTCAAGAACCTCCTGTAGGGTTATTGATTTCAGGTTATCCTCAATAATCAAAGCAATATCCTTATTGTAGCCTTGACGTATATGGGAAGCAATTGTTCGGCTCTTCATCCTCATTGCTGGGTAAGTGCTTCGGACATCGCTCCGCAGGGTATTTATAGCTATTTCAAGTCTATTAGGGTCATCAGGACTTCTATGTATCAGTTTATTGAGAAGCTCAATGACCTCTAACAACTTATCAGTTTGCGTGCTTAGGTATACTAGTAAATCTGTTTGCCCGTCATGGATAGAGTGGGGGGCAAAACTTGCAAAGCTACTTACACTGTATGCTAAAGAACGATACTCACGGATTTCTTGGAATAGGAGTGAGCTCATTCCACTGCCTAGATAGGTTGAATAAACTCTGAGAATACTCTTTTCATAGTCCGATAGTACTCCCATAGGTAGATACCCTTTTATGACTACTTGAGTAGCACTAGGCTCATTGTGGAGTAGAATGCGATTGCCAGATGGGAGGATAGAGGGCACATAAAAGTAGCCCTCTCCATATTCTGATATGGCATCTAGATTGAAGCTACTCTTGATGCAAGAGGCGACCTTCTCTATCTCTAGCTTTCCAGTGTAGTGAATATCCAGTTCTGACTGTAGTAGATGGTGAAACTCTTCCACCATATCTTGGGCTTTCAGCTGCTTTATTTTAGACAGTGAAAGGTCTGCCTTGTAAGGTGCCTTTTCTCCATATCTTGCCAAGTCCAATAGTCGCTTAGAGAGCTCCGTGATATCAGCCTTTATCGCTCTATCTGAAATCTTCCTTGCCTCAATTATCTTCTTAATCTGAGGCTTTTCTACCTTTATATCGTTCAAAATGGAGCCAACAAGTGCTATTGTCTCACTAAGGTAGTGGTCAAATCCAGAAATCCGAATACAGAAGAAACTAGGTTTGGACTCATAGGTGATGGTCGCCCCCAAACTTTGTAACCTTTGATTTAGCTCGTGTGCACTCATTTCGGCTCCACCAACTAAATCCAAATATTGCTCTAAATAAGTTTGGAGTGGGTGATAATAGGATTGACGGAAGAAGAGCAAATCGAGAGAAAAAAGATCATTAATCTCATTACCCACCTTATATAATCGAACCAGATCATTTGCCGACAAATCCCTCTGCTCCGCATCCTTTTTGAAGTCCAAATACTTCATAGGTAGCTTCGGGATTTCTAGCGTCTCTAGGTGTCGTGAAAATTCAGACTTCGCACCTTGATTCGGTGCTTTCACGGGCTGGTAGGGAGGCTTTGGTAGCTTTTCAACGGCATATCTTCCAGTTTGCTTCTTAACCTCCAGATAGTTGCCGTCCAAATATCTTTGTGCCACCTCCACCACCTCTTCCTTGCTTATTGAGCTAAGCAAATCCAATTCCCTCATCAGGTCACTCCACGTTTCATTCTGTGCAAAAAGTGACGAAAGAAGCTTAGCTTTCTGTTCGCTCGACTCTAATTGTAGGAGGTTGGCCTTGTACAGCGATTGTTTCACCTCCTCTAAAGCTTGAGTACTAAAATCCCCTCTTTTAATTCTATCGATTGCCTTTTGGATCCTTCTTTTAACTAGATAAGAGCTTTGGAGCAACTTTGGCATGATGTAGACACCAAACAGCCCCATATCATTGAGTGCAAAGTTGATAGCCGCTGCCTCCATCACCTTTCCATCAATCGTAAGCCTATCCAGTAGCCCCGTTTTTCCATCGTTATTCAAAAGAGACTGTACCAAGGACAATGCTACCTGGTCCGGATGATTATTGGGTACCGTGTGCCATATGAACCCCAGCCCCTTCACAAATGGGATAGGTACCTTTATGGTCATTTTCTCGTGTCCATTAAAAGGCATGGGCTGAGGGGGCTGCAAAGGTTTCCGACCACCCGATTTGATTCTTCCGAAAGTCCGCTCAAGCAGAGGTAGCAATCCCTCCTCCTTGATATCTCCAGTCAAGATCAGAGCCATATTCTCGGCATAGTAGTAATCTCTGAAGAATTCCTCCATAGCACGAATATCGGGCGACTTCAGCGCTTCTGTGCTACCGATAATTGGATATCTATAAGGGTGGGGGGCTGCCAAACGCTCCATAATTCTCTGTGTTGGTTCGGTGCTGATATTATTGGAGTACATATTCTTCTCCTCATAGACCGTCTCCAACTCACTTTGAAAGAGCCTAAATACAGGGGCAATCATCCGCTCACTATTCAGCTCGCACCAATGCTCCAGATACTGAGGCGAGAACGAGTTGTAAAATAGAGTATAGTCGTACGATGTGCCAGCATTCAGCCCACTCCCTCCATACTTCGAGATCAGGTGATTGAAGTCATTAGGGATGGCATACTTTGTAGCTTCAATATTAAGCTCATTAATTTTGCTCTGTATCTCCTCCCGTTCTGCACTGTTTTTAGCTACTTGAAGCTTTGAGTATTGTTTGGTTATCTCTTGCAGAATAGGTGCTTCCTGCTCAAAGTCTACCGTGCCAATGCGTTGAGTTCCCTTAAACATAATATGCTCAAAATAGTGTGCTACGCCACTATTAGGGGTCTCCTTAGCACCAGCCCTTACCACCACCTGTCCATATACTTTAGAATCAGATGAGTCAGTAGAGATCCATACAGTCAGACCATTATGGAGAATAAACTCCTTAACTGAGTCATTCATAAATGATTATTTTTCCCCTTGTAGCTTTAGGTGAATAATCACCACTTCGCTGAGTGTGCCAAGCAATATAGGTGAAGACGAAAAGCCTAGTCCAGAGCTCGTAATATAATGCGTTACTCCTCTGTGTAGATATCCATAAGAGTTTTCAAAATTGAGCCATACTAACCACTTAAAAGGGATAAACTGGCCATCGTGCGTGTGTCCATGCAGAGCTAAGTCGATTCCTAATGCCCTCTCCACATCTGGTTCAATGGGTTGGTGATCAAGCAAAATGGTCGTGGCTCCCTCTGGTACCTGCTCCACAAGTGATTTCAATGGAAGTCGATTACTCTCATTATAGGCATCATCACGGCCGATCAGATAGAGAGAGTCCGATAGCTGCACCACACTATCCACAAGGAGCGTGCCCACCTCATCTAACCACTTCCGCTTAGGCTCATTATCTATATAATACTCATGATTACCGAGCACATGAAAGATACGCGACTTATCAGAGTGCAAGCTAAGGAGTAGCTCAGATATCTCAGGGTCCCGCTCCACGTAATCAAAGTAGTAATCCACCTGATCCCCACCTACCAATACATAGTCGGGTTGCTCCTCTTGCACCATCTTCACCATCTTCTGTAGCACCTCCTTTTGCACCAGTTCACCTATGTGTAAGTCGGTAATAAAGGCCACCTTAAGTTCTTTCGGAGTTCCATTGTAGGGGAGTGTGATGTGGTAGTGCGTTGCCACTGGATTTATGGAGTTGTAATAGCCTTTAATACAGAGCGCTCCAGTAATAGGAAGCAACACGATGAGAAGACAACTACGTAATTTTAGCCTTAGTTCTGCCTGCTTCACCACATTAAGTTTCCCCAAAAGCCAAATGATGAAGTAGCCACAGAGTAGGGGCATCATTAGGATCACTATAAATACATAGTAATTGGTAAATAGAGAGGTGCCCACTCTTAGGTACTCACCCCTAGAGTGGTAAAGCACCTTAGATATCACGATCACCAGGAAGTATAGTAGTTCGAAAACAACCCAACCAATCGCTATCCTACGCCACTGAGAGCCTTTTTTAGTGGCCCACCATACGCATAGTAGAAACAGAGCATTCAGTAGCACCTGTCCCGCCAGTGATATCAATAGCATCCTCATACCTTCTTTTCTTCTTTATGTTTCCTAAAAAATAGCACGATTAACGTTAAAGATATGGTAAAGGAGAGCACATCAGCCACCGGAGTTGCCAGCCAAACCCCTTTCAGCTCCCATATCAATGGAAGGAAGTAGATCAGAGGGATCAAAAAGGCTACCTGCCTAGAGATACTAAGGATCATTGCCTGCTTCGCCGAACCAATACTTTGGAAGAAGTGGACACAAGTTACCTGAAAACCAACAGCCCAAAACGCCATATTCTCAATCCTCACAGCCTCCTTAGAGACACGGATGAGCTCATCATCAGTAGTGAAGCACCGCACCAGCCCCTCTGTGAAAAGCTGAGTAATCACGATGCCCACCACTCCTATTATTACGTTGAGCCTCACCGTTTTGATAAAAGCTTCCTTCACCCTATGGATATTTCCTGCCCCAAAGTTATAGCCCACTACCGGTTGCATTCCAATAGCCAAACCGAGGATAAATAAAAAGATAGTGGTGCTAATACTATTAGAGATCCCATGGGCACCCACCGCATAGTCGCCTCCATAAGCTACTAGGCTACTATTCTTAAATAGGTGCACCATACTTGCTGCCAATTGCATCACAAAAGGTGCCACCCCAATACTCAGAATCCCCCATACATAGCCCCACTGGAGCTTGAAATTCTTAGCACGAATGCGGAGAAAGGCACCAGTATCTGTAAAGTGATGCATCACAAAGAGCATACCCACAAACATGCTCAGCACCGTAGCCCATGCTGCTCCCTTGATTCCCCATCCTAGTCCGAAAATAAATAGGGCATCAAAAGCCACGTTCAGCACCGCCCCAATAATCATCGTCACCATCGCTTTGCGAGGATACCCAGTCGCCCTCATCACCGAATTGTACGAAAAAGTGAGGTTCGCAAAGATATTCCCCGGGATCACTATCCCTAAGTAGTCCATGGCATAGGGAATCGTATCAGCCGAAGCGCCAAAGGCATAGAGCATCGGTTCCATCAGTAGGTAGCAGAGAGTGATGGTAGAGAGACTCAATACTACAGAGAGCACAAAGGCATTACCCAATAGATTTTCCGCTTCTCCTCGCTTCTTCTGCCCAAGCAAGATAGAGATCCTAGAGGAGGCTCCTACACCTACTAGGATCCCAAAGGCTTGTAAAAAGATAAGGATCGGAAAGGTGAGTGCCAAGCCCGAAATCGCCAAGCCTCCCACCCCTTGTCCAATAAAGATCCTATCCACCAAATTGTAGAGCGAATTGACCATCGTCCCCACAATCGACGGTACCGCATAATACCTGAGTAGCTGCCCAATAGGAAGCGTGCCCAGGTCATACGTCGTGATCGTGTTGCCTTTACCTCCGCCCATACTTTTATCCTAGCCTGCTAATCCGCTGAAGCTTCTCTTCATCTAGCACCTTAATCCGTCGCCCATTCAGAGCCACTACCCCCTCCTCCTGAAAGGAGCGAAGCGTCCGCACCGCATTGCTAGTAGTCATATTACTTAGGTCCGCCAACTCATTACGCGTCAGATAAGCCCTA
>NZ_HF988856.1:0-9509 GCF_000435035.1 Porphyromonas sp. CAG:1061
GGGCTTACACACTTTTTTGGGACAGTATCCTATGAACATTTAGGTTACGATGCTATCTTTAATGTGCTATTGTGGATGTGCTAAGATGGGTTTTGAGAGATAAAAGATGAGCTGAGAGTGGGCAATAGCTCACTCTCAGCTCATTTTTTGTTTTATTCCTTAGGGAGACTTTATAGGTTGGATTGGATTGCTGCGGCCATCTCCTTCATTTTTTCGGGATCGGGGTTAGGTACTTTGTGATTGAAGTCCATATCCTTCTCCTTCTGTATTGGGATCAAGTGTATGTGTGCGTGAGGCACCTCCAACCCCATTACTGCCATCCCGACGCGATTGCAGCTAGTTGCCTTCTTAATCGCAGCCGCCACCTTCTTTGCAAAGAGTATCATTTCCGATAGCTCTGCATCCTCTAGGTCAAAGAGGTAATTCTCCTCTCGCTTTGGCACCACTAGAGTGTGTCCGTATTGTACGGGGAAGGCGTCTAGGAAGGCACAGAAGTGCTCGTCCTCCGCTATAATGTAGCCAGGAATCTCTCCTTGGATAATTTTCGTGAATATCGTTGCCATAGATCAATTAGCTTATATGGTAATCTCTTCAATCTTAAACGTCACAATACCTGCGGGCACTTGTATCTCTACCACATCTCCCACCTTTTTGCCGATCAATCCCTTAGCTATCGGGGTAGAGATAGCCATCTTTCCCTTGCGGATATCGCTTTCGGTGTCGGAGACAATGGTATAGGTCTTCACCTGATTATTGCTCATATTACGAATGGTTACGGTGTTGAGCATCTGTACCGTCTCCGTGCCTATCTTTTTGGTGTCAATGATACGGATATTCTGTAGCTGCATTCTCAGCTGTGCAATCCTATCTTCTAGAAGTGCCTGCTTCTCCTTAGCGGCAGAATACTCTGCATTTTCAGAGAGGTCACCCTTGTCGCGTGCTTCGGCAATAGCCTGTATCACCTCTGGTCGTTCTATCTCCTCTAGCTTTCTGATCTCTTCAAGGAGGTTTTGGTATCCCTCCTCAGTCATATAGATGTAAT
This sequence comes from Porphyromonas sp. CAG:1061, assembly GCF_000435035.1. Classification (NCBI taxonomy): domain Bacteria; kingdom Pseudomonadati; phylum Bacteroidota; class Bacteroidia; order Bacteroidales; family Porphyromonadaceae; genus Porphyromonas; species Porphyromonas sp. CAG:1061. Next base: position 1,043 of record NZ_HF988856.1, read on the forward strand.
CCATAAGTATCTCTATTTCTTAGTCCCTCTAATGGTAAAAAACAACAACTCCAAGCAAGGGGCACTCTTGTCCGCCTAACATGGAATCGCTACTACAAAGACCCTATCAAGGGTTAAAGTAATCTCTTCTCTCTAATCTTATATTACTACGTTCTCTCAATTAGTTAACTGCTACAAAGGTAACCTCTTTTGAGGACTGTGCCAAATATTTACTCTTAAATTCCCATTTTCTCTTCTGGCACGTAGGTATATAAGGAGTGCAAAAATACCTACAATTAGGTATTGAGGATCTCTGATAAAGAGGTTACTTTTGTGTCTAATTAAATACTGATCAATGAGACTATCTGAACTACATACGGGTGAGAGGGCAATTATTCTAAAACATCATACCGATAAGGCGTTTCGAAAGCGGTTGATGGAGATGGGGTTTATACCGGGAGAGGAGATTTTAGTGGTGAAGAATGCCCCGCTAAAGGACCCTGTAGAGTATCGTATTCTCAATTATGATGTGACGCTCCGACGGAGTGAAGCCAAGCTGATTGAAGTGGATCCGCTTCATACTACCGCGGCTCATAGGCGACAGCAAGGCGAAAGTGCTACTTCTTCGTTTTATCTATCTAAGGGGCATCACAATTCCAGTGAAAAGCAACGTCCGGAGCAACGAATTCGTGTCGCCTTTGTGGGCAATCCAAATTGCGGTAAGACCTCCCTCTTCAATGCGGCGAGTGGAGCTCACGAGCATGTGGGCAACTATAGTGGCGTGACGGTAGAAGCCAAGACGGCTACATACCGACAGGGTGGCTATACCTTTGATCTGATCGACCTGCCAGGGGCTTACTCTATCAGCTCGTATAGTCCAGAAGAGAAGTACATTAGCCAGTACTTGATGGGCGATGAGCGACCAGATGTGGTGGTCAACGTGGTGGACTCGACCAACTTGGAGCGCCACCTCTATATGACCGCCCAGCTACTTGAGACCAGTATCCCAGTAGTGGTGGCACTCAATATGTGGGACGAGTTGGAAGCCTCTAGCAGTGAATTAGATACCGAGCAGTTGACTCGTCTGATTGGAGTACCTCTCTGTCCTACCAATGGCCGAACGGGGCGTGGTATAAAGAACCTCTTTGAGCATGTAGCTACGATCTATAACAACCGTTCTCAGGAGCTTCGAGTGGTAGATATTCGTTATCGCCAAGAGGTGGAGACAGCAATTGCAGAGCTGAGCGAGTCACTTAGAGAGCATTGGCAGCAGTTCCCCCAAGTGGTACAAGAGTTGAGGCCACGCTATATGGCTATCAAGTTGCTGGAGGAGGATGAGGCGATGCAAGAGGTAGTTGCCATGCTACCCGATAGAGGTGTAGCCTTGCTGCACCAGGTGGCAGAGCTGAATGAGCAGTACGCCAAGCATACAGATAATGATATCCAGCACGATATCACCAATGGTCGTTACGGCTTTGTACGTGGCGCCTTGCAAGAGACTTACCGTACCAATTACGACTCCATCACCGAGCGTAATCGTAAGATCGACCATATATTGACCCACAAGATTTGGGGCTTCCCCATCTTTATTGCGGTTATATTCTTGATGTTCCAGCTCACCTTTATACTCGGCGAATATCCAATGAATTGGATAGAGTCGGGGGTGGCGTGGTTAGGCCAATGGATTGGCGAGCTGATGCCAGAGGGGATGCTCAAGGACCTATTAGTAGATGGTGTAATTGCTGGAGTAGGGGGTGTGCTCGTCTTCCTGCCTAATATCGTGATTCTGTATCTATGCCTTGCCATTATCGAGGATACCGGCTATATGGCTAGGGCCGCCTTTATTATGGACCGGCTGATGCACCTGATAGGATTGCATGGAAAGTCCTTTATCCCGCTTGTGATGGGTTTTGGTTGTAACGTGCCTGCGGTGATGGCTACACGTACTATAGAGAATCGTAATAATCGTCTCGTGACGATGCTGATTATCCCCTTTATGAGTTGTAGTGCCAAGCTGCCAGTCTACCTATTACTTGCTGGAGCTTTCTTCCCCCACAATGCAGGTTTGGTGCTCTTCGTGCTATACTTCTCTGGTATCTTGGTGGCGGTGCTGAGTGCATTGATATTTAAGCGACGCTTCAATACTGCTAAAGAGACCCCCTTTGTGATGGAGCTACCGCCTTACCGTATTCCTACGCTCAAAAGTGTATTACTGCATATGTGGGAGCGGGCAAAGCAATACCTGCAGAAGATGGGAACCGTGATTCTAGTCGCCTCTATCGCTATTTGGGCGTTGAGCTACTTCCCCAATGTTCATAAACTAGAGGAGCCGCAGCAAGATGCTCTTATTGCCCAACATATTGAGAAGGTTAGGGCACAAGAGCAGACCGATTTCGAGGCGATGGATCGTGACCATCAGCTCACCATGGTACAGCAAGAGTACTCACTCATTGGTCGCTTAGGACACGCCATCCAGCCCGTCTTTAAGTGGCATGGGTACGATTGGAGGATGAGCGTTTCGCTCCTCACAGGTGTGGCTGCAAAGGAAATCGTAGTGAGTACCATGGGCGTACTATTTACTGGTGATGGCGATAATGAGGCACTCCTTTCGAGTAAACTACAGAATGCCACTTACCCCGATGGGTCCAAAGTCTTAGACCCTGTGATAGCCCTTTCGTTTATGATATTTGTGCTGGTCTATATCCCTTGTATCAGCACGGTAGTAGCCATTGGTCGGGAGAGTGGGCGATGGAGATATGCCCTCTATAGTACCCTTTACTCCATCTCTGTGGGGTGGGTATTGGCACTACTGGTATCAGTAGTGGGACATTTGATCATATAAGTTTAGCGAGCTCTTGCCAATTCTAGAATAGCTTCAGCAGCCAACCTCGATGAGGGTTGAGCTGTCTGAAGCTTTTCTTTTATCTCCTGGTACTGCTCCAGCATCTTGCTTCGCTTCTCACCCTCCATAGTCAATGGGGCAAGGGCATTCCAGATCTTATCCTCCTTAAATAAACCGCCAAATAGCTCCTGCACCACAGGCTCATCGGCTACAAGATTTACGAGTGAAATATAGGGGGTTGTAAATAGATGCTTAAAGATAAAATTGGCTAGGTAACCCGCCCTTTGGGCATAGCAAACCACCTGAGGCGTGCCAAGAAGTGCTGTCTCAAGCGTGGCAGTGCCACTGGTGACCAGAGCAACCCTTGCCCCTTTCACTACCCGATAGGTGTCATCAAAGACTAGCTCCACCTCCTTCACTCCCTCTAGTAGAGGTGCATAGACCTCTCTAGGCAAGCTGCTCGTGCCAGCTATCTTGATATGAAGGTCGGGAAAAGAGTTAGCCACCTGTAGCATCGTCGGTAAGTTTTGATTCACCTCCGAGCGTCGACTACCTGGCAATAGAGCAATGTAAGGAGGGCAGCCAGTGGCTTCGTAACTATTCAAAAACTGCTGAACTTGCTCTAAGGTAGGATTGCCAATATACTTTACCTGGTCCAACTGCTGTTGCTGGAAGAAAGGTATCTCAAAGGGAAAAATGGAGAGAATGAGGTCTGTATCTGTACGAAGTCTCTTGATTCGTCCCTTCTTCCACGCCCATACCTTTGGGGGGATGAAATAGACGATTTTTGTCTGTGGAAGCTGTTTGCGTACAAAGGGCAATACATACTGAAAGCAGAAACTGGCATAGTCGGTGCAGATAACCACATCGGGACGGGTGTCGATCAGTGTCGTTTGGAGTGCCTTGCCCGCCTCGCGGATGGTGCCGATATTCTTTGCTACATCCACAAAGCCCATAAAGGCGAGGTGCTCCGAAGCGATCACACACTCACCACCCACCTCTCTCATACGTGGGCCTCCCATAAAAGTAAAATAGGCTGAGGGGTCTAGACTCCTCAGCTCTTTCATTAATCTTGAGGTGTGGAGGTCTCCACTAGCCTCACCTGCGACCAGAAAGTAGTTCATTACTCGTCCCAGTGCTTTATTTGTTGGATAAATTCGTAGTCCGTCACATCAATATTACAGGGAACGATCGTGGCATATCCCTTCTTCAGGAGCTGGATATCCCAGTTTTGATTGATCGGCTCCGCCAGTTTAATACTACCCGATAGCCAGTAGACATCTCTACCTGTCGGAGTGGTTTGGCAGACATATTCATTGACATACTTACCATCGGCTTGGCTACAAACCCTTAGCCCCCTCACCTCAGGCACATTGGGGACATTCACATTGAGATAGACTCCCTTCGGGATCCCCTCCTTCAATATCTTACGAGCAATCGTGCGGGCAAAGCGACAACAGTCCAAGTAATCACTCTCCTGATCTCCTTGTAAAAGCGAGATAGCAAAGGAGGGAATGTTGAAAATAGTTCCCTCAATCGCTGCACCTAGGGTGCCAGAGTAGTTCACGGCAATACCCTCATTGCCACCATGATTGATGCCCGCTACCACTAGGTCGGGTAGGGTGGGGAGGATCTCATTCAAGGCGAGCTTCACACAGTCAGCTGGTGTGCCACTACAGCTGTAAATCGTCAGTCCTGGCTCCGTCTCCACCATATTGAAGTGGATCGGTATCGAGGAGGTGATGGCGCTAGAGGTACCACTCCGAGGACCATCGGGTGCCACCACCACGATATCCCCGAGGTCTCTCAACGCGGTATAGAGCTCCTCAAGCCCCTTGGCAAATACCCCGTCGTCATTACTCACCAGTATCAGAGGCCTTTTGCTAATCATTGTACTGGTATCTCTAGTAGTTTGATATCAAAAATCAGCGTAGAGTAGCCAGGAATCTTATTGTATTGGGTATAGGCACCATAGCCTAGCTGGTAAGGCACTACCACCTCCCAATGATCCCCTACATTCATCATCTGTAGGGCATACTGCACCCCAAGTACTAGTTTGTTGACAGGGCTAGTAATCTCCCCCTTCTCCTGAAATATCTCACCTGAAATAAAGCGACCACTCAGCTCCATCTTCACCGTACTCTCCTGATATGGATAGCTAGGATTCTGCTCCTTCGAGCCTTCAAGAACCTTGTAGTAGATATGGTAATTTGTATTGAGGAAGTTACTCTCCGTATACCCCTTTTCCACCGCTTTCTCTATGAAAGCATCATTCTCCTTCTTGTAGTTACTCTCCTCCATTGGCTGCTCTACATTGCAGCTAGAAAGCGAGAGGAGTAGGGCGCCCAATGCCACAGTCCATAGCTGTACAAGGGTGAGATTCAGTACTCTCTTCATAATCTATTTATATTTTCTTGAGCAATGACTGCATACTCACACTCTCCTCGATGATGTGGCGAAGTTCACCGATCTCCACACGCTCCTGCTCCATAGAGTCGCGGTGGCGTATCGTCACCTTGCCATCCTCGATACTCTCGTGATCCACGGTCACGCAGAATGGCGTACCGAGTGCATCCTGTCTACGGTAACGCTTTCCGATAGAGTCCTTCTCGTCATAATCACAAGGGAAGTGAAACTTCAGGTCGTCAACGATCTGCTGTGCTAGCTCTGGAAGACCATCCTTGCGTACCAATGGTAGTACCGCTACCTTCTTAGGCGCCAAAGCAGCTGGCAAACGAAGGACCACACGTACCTCACCATTCTCTAGCTGCTCCTCATCGTAGCAACCAAATAGAATACTGAGGAAAAGTCGGTCCACCCCGATAGAGGTCTCCACTACATAGGGTACATAGCTCTCATTAAGCTCAGGATCAAAGTAGCGCATCTTCTTACCCGAGAACTCCTCATGACGCTTCAGGTCAAAGTCGGTACGTGAGTGAATACCCTCTACCTCCTTAAAGCCAAACGACATCTCAAACTCAATATCTGTTGCAGCATTAGCATAGTGAGCTAGCTTCTCATGATCGTGGAAACGATACTTGTTATCCCCCAAGCCTAGAGCCTTGTGCCAGCGTAGTCGACGCTCCTTCCACTTCTCGTACCACTCAAGTTCTGTACCTGGGGCTACAAAGAACTGCATCTCCATCTGCTCAAACTCACGCATACGGAAGATAAATTGGCGAGCCACAATTTCATTACGGAAGGCCTTACCAATCTGTGCAATACCAAAAGGCACCTTCATGCGGCCACTCTTCTGCACATTGAGAAAGTTGACAAAGATACCTTGAGCTGTCTCCGGACGTAAATATACCTTCATAGCACCCTCCGACGTAGAGCCCATCTCAGTGGCAAACATCAGGTTGAACTGACGTACATCGGTCCACTCCTTAGAACCACTAATAGGATCCACAATCTCACAATCCACAATCAATTGCTTGAGGGCTGCGAGGTCGTTGTCCTCCATTGACTTTACATACCTGCTGTGCACCCCATCATACTCCTCTTGGTATCTGATTACCCTTGCGTTCGTTGCACGGTATTGAGCCTCATCAAAGGCATCGCCAAAACGCTTGCGAGCCTTCTCAATCTCCTTATTGATCTTCGCCTCAATCTTATCTAGATGCTCCTCAATCAGCACATCAGCACGATACCGCTTCTTCGACACCTTATTGTCAATCAGTGGGTCGTTAAAAGCATCCACGTGTCCCGAGGCTTTCCAGATCGTTGGGTGCATAAAGATGGCCGAGTCAATACCTACTACATTGTCATTGAGCAGGGTCATGGCATCCCACCAGTACCTCTTGAGATTGTTTTTGAGTTCTACACCATTCTGACCATAGTCGTATACTGCCCCTAGACCATCGTATATCTCCGATGAGGGGAATACAAAACCATACTCCTTGCAGTGCGATATAATCTTCTTAAATATATTGTCAATCTCTTTCTGTGCCATTGTCACCTAATAAATATTTGTTTCTTATTCTTTTACCAACTACAAAGATACACATTTTCCTCCCAAAGTTACTCCTTTGGTACCTCGTCCTCCTCTTTTCGGGTGATAATAGTATCATCAATAGGCGTTTTGAGCGAAATAAAGTAGAAGAGCGCCATGGTGATGATATGTGCCACGATCCAGTAGACATGGTCCACTCTGATAGGCACCACGGGATTGTAGAGCAGACCAACCAGTGCCATGAGGCACATCAAGAGGGTCACCGCCTTTTTCTCGCGATAGCTGCGGAATACATAGTAAAAAGCACCACCGCAGATGAATACTTGGCAAACACTCTCAAGGAAGGGAATGTGAATCCGCTCAATGAAGAGCAACACCAATGCCGATAAGGCAAATACCAGGTAAAGTGACTTATTATTCATCTTCTAGTTTCAGTCCTTCGTAAAATAGATTGAGTAGCTTATTAGCCCCCACAAACGAACTCATTTTATCCTCCAAAATCGCACGCTCCACCATAGGAAGCTCCTCTTGGATTGCAGGATTGGAGTAGAAGCTATTTTTAAGGGCTTCATTGATACTCTCGTACATCCAGTACTTTGTCTGCTCATTGCGGTGGCGGTAGAAGTAGCCATTATCCTTTACAAAGGCTATGAAGCGATCAATCATGCTCCACACCTCGTCGATCCGTAGGTCGTAAAACCCAGAGTAGGTGAGCACCTCGGGTGTCCAACCACTCTCTGCTGGTGGAAAGAGGTGCAGTGCATTGCGGAAGTGCTGTGCCGCCAACTCTGCCGGCTTAATATTGTCACCATCTGCCTTGTTGATCACAATGCCATCGGCCATCTCCATAATTCCACGCTTAATCCCTTGCAGCTCATCGCCAGTGCCAGCCAGCTGTATCAAGAGGAAAAAGTCGACCATCGAGTGCACCGCCGTCTCCGACTGACCTACACCCACCGTCTCCACGAAGATGGTATCAAAGCCAGCTGCCTCGCAGAGGATAATGCTCTCGCGAGTTTTGCGGGCTACACCGCCTAGCGAGCCAGCCGAAGGGCTAGGTCGGATAAAGGCATCCTCCTCCTTCGAAAGTCGCTCCATACGAGTCTTATCACCTAGGATACTCCCCTTGGATCGCTCGCTCGAGGGGTCAATGGCAAGCACTGCCAACTTATGTCCCCCCTTCACTACATGCATTCCAAAGGCATCAATAGAGGTACTCTTACCGGCTCCTGGCACGCCTGTGATGCCAATGCGGACCGACTTTCCAGAGTAGGGGAGGCATCGCTCGATCACCTCCTGTGCCTTTTGTCGATGTTCGGGCAAACGACTCTCCACCAGCGTCACCGCTTGCGAAAGCATCGCTCTATCTCCCGCCAAAATACCCTCCACATACTCATCTGTAGAGAGCAGACGGCGACGGCGTGGCTTGAAATAGGGGTTGACAATCGGGGCATGGTTCACACCACTATTCACCTGTAGCCCTTTGTAATCACCAGAGTTTTCGGGGTGTTGATAGCTCATATAGTTTCTATTTATTGCGTTACTACTCTCAACAAAGGTACCAAATAGCCACAAGATTAACCACCCCTCCACCCAGATATTATAGGGGTTACGCATTAGAATGGCCTTACCATAGGGCTTTCATAGGTGTATCTATAGGGGAGGACCCCGGCTGAGGGGTCCGTGTTAAATAG